>NZ_AULZ01000022.1 GCF_000422545.1 Desulfocurvibacter africanus subsp. africanus DSM 2603 | reverse complement strand
CTCGTGGCCGTGGACCCGCGCTACTTTCGGCCCACGGAAGTCGAGTCGCTTTTGGGCGATCCTTCCAAGGCAAGGACCAAGCTGGGCTGGACGCCACGGATCAGCTTCGAGGACATGGTGCGCGAGATGGTGCGCGAGGATCTCACCCTGGCCGCGCGCGACGAGGTCTGCAAGCGCGAGGGCTTCAAGGTCTACGACTACCACGAGTAGGGGGAGCGCAGTGGACAAGGGCAGCAGAATCTATATTGCCGGCCACCGGGGCCTGGTGGGCTCGGCCATCGCGCGCCGGCTGCGTACCGAAGGCTTCGCGAACATCCTTACGCGCACGCACAAGGAGCTGGACCTTTTGGAGCAGGCGGCCGTGCGCCGCTTCTTCGAGATTGAAAAGCCCGAGTACGTGTTCCTGGCCGCGGCCAAGGTCGGCGGCATCCATGCCAACGACAGCTACCCGGCCGAGTTCATCCGCGACAACCTGCTGATCCAGACCAACGTCATCGACGCGGCCTGGAAAAGCGGGGTCAAGAAGCTGTGTTTTTTGGGCTCCTCGTGCATCTACCCAAAGCTTGCGCCCCAGCCGATAAACGAGGAGCATCTGCTGACCGGGCCGCTCGAGCCGACCAACGAGTGGTACGCGATAGCCAAGATCGCAGGGATAAAGATGTGCCAAGCCTACCGCCGCCAGTACGGGTTTTCCGCCATCTCGCTCATGCCCACCAACCTCTACGGCCCGGGCGACAACTTCGATCTGGCGAACTCGCACGTCCTGCCGGCGCTTTTGCGCAAGTTCCACGAGGCCAAGGAGGCCGGCGCGCCCGAGGTGGTCGTGTGGGGCACGGGCAAACCCAGGCGGGAGTTTTTGCACGTGGACGACATGGCCGATGCCAGCGTGCACCTCATGCAAAATTATGACGAAGAGCAGATCGTCAACGTGGGCGTGGGCCAGGACGTGACCATTGCCGAGCTGGCCGAGCACGTGCGCCAGGCCGTGGGCTTTACGGGCCGGGTCGTGTTCGACAAAAGCATGCCCGACGGCACGCCAAGAAAGCTGCTGGACGTGACAAGGCTGCACGCAACTGGCTGGCGGGCCAAGGTCCCTCTGGATGAAGGAATACGGCAGACGTATGAGTTTTACATCCAAGACATGCTTCAGAATAGGAATTAAGTAGATCGTGGAACAAGAATTAATAATAGAGGCCGGGCGGACTGAACGCCAGTATTGGAAGGATCTCTGGCGCTATCGCGAGTTGATCTACTTTCTCTCCTGGCGCGACATCCTTGTGCGCTATAAGCAGACTGTCATTGGTATTCTATGGGCCGTGCTGCGCCCTCTCCTAACCATGCTGGCCTTCACGTTCGTCTTTGGCAAGATCGCCAAGCTGCCGAGCGAGGGCGAAGCCCCCTACGCGATCATGGTTTTTGCTGCCATGCTGCCCTGGCAGTTCTTCGCCACGTCCCTGTCCGAGTCTGCCAACAGTCTCGTGGCGAACGCCAACCTCGTTTCTAAGGTTTATTTCCCGAGAATTCTCGTTCCCTCGGCAACACTGGTGGTCAACGCAGTCGATTTCTGCATTTCCTTCGTGCTTCTCGGTGGCCTTATGATTTGGTACGGCTTCATGCCTTCCGCACAGATCTTTGCGATTTTGCCTCTGCTCCTGCTGACGAGCGTGCTTGCCCTCGGACCAGGCCTGCTCCTGTGTGCGCTGACTGTGACCTACCGAGACTTTCGCTATGTGATCCCTTTCATTGTCCAATTCGGTCTATATGTCTCGCCAGTCGGCTTCTCCAGTTCTGTTGTACCAGATCAGTGGCAATTCCTTTATTCTTTGAACCCCATGGTAGGTATTATTGATGGCTTTCGCTGGGCCATTTTGGGAGGATCGGCGGATTTCCCGACGCGGGCAGTGGCCATCTCCTGCGTCGCAGCTCTGCTTTTGCTTCTTCTCGGCATACGCTATTTTCGCTCTACAGAACAAACTTTTGCGGACGTGATCTAACGACATGACAGCCATCATATCCATCAAAGGGCTCGGCAAAAAGTATCGCCTGCAAAACGCGGGTGACGGCACGCGCTACAAAACTCTACGCGAGGAACTCATGGGTATTCCTTGCCGCCTTTTTGGACGCAAAGTGGGGCGGCACGTCCAAGAGGAATTCTGGGCCCTTCGTGACGTTTCCTTCGATGTGAAATCCGGAGAGCGCCTTGGCATTATCGGCCGCAACGGTGCAGGTAAATCGACGCTGCTTAAGCTTCTATCGCGTATCACGGAGCCTTCTGCAGGCCGTATAACTCTGAGAGGTCGTGTAGCGAGTCTGCTTGAGGTTGGCACGGGCTTCCATCCCGAACTGTCCGGCCGCGAGAATATCTACCTAAATGGCGCAATTCTTGGAATGCATCGCTCCGAGATCAAGAGAAAATTCGACGAGATTGTCGACTTCGCCGGGGTGGAAAAGTTTCTAGACACGCCGGTCAAGCGATATTCCTCCGGCATGTATGTGCGTCTTGCTTTTGCAGTGGCGGCACACTTGAGTCCAGAAATTCTAATAATTGACGAAGTGCTTGCCGTTGGCGATGCCGAGTTCCAAAAGAAATGCCTTGGGAAGATGGATCATATCAGCCAAGAATCTGGTACAACAGTGCTCTTCGTTTCACATAACATGCTTGCTATAGAAAGATTTTGCTCTCGAGCTCTGGTTTTAGACAAGGGCATAATCGATTTAGATGGCGAACCTCTTTCATGCATTTCTCACTATTTCAAAAATCTTGTCAGCTCAAGAGATTCAGAATGGACAAATACAACCAATGTCTCAGATGAAACTCCTGTTATTCCCAGGCGGTTCGCTATTATAGATGCTTCAGGTAAAGTAATTGATGGAGCGCAGCAGATAGGGAGCGCACTTAAGGTTGAGCTTGAAGTACAGGTGAACCAAATACATCCGTCTCTTAAACTTGGATTCCAAATGTATACTGAAGATATGCAACCATTGTTTATATCATTTCACACAGACATGGATCCCTGCGCCTGGCCCAAGCTGAAGAGCGGAATAAATATTTTAACTGTACCAATACCAACGACAATACTCAACGAGGGAACGTACTGCCTAGAATTTGTGTCGGGCTTACACAATATAAAATGGTTCTTTGCCCCTCAAGGCAATGGCAATCCAAGGGTTTCGCTTACAATGGTGCGATATCGTAGCCAATCCCCATTTTGGACTAGTCGTCGAGCAGGGCCAGTCTCACCTGTTTTGAAATGGGAACCCAAGGATATTTATAGAGCGGATCTAAGCGGAAGGAGTGGAGACAATGCTAGTTAAAAATGTTCTTAAATATATTAACCGTTTTCACAGGCAACAGTCAAAGCAGATTAGCAATAACGACTTTTACAAATTGAGTAAAACCTGCCAAATACCGCAGTTAAGTGCTTTATACACGATGTTTTTTGGGACTACAGCTGGCACCTTTGTGGAGGTTGGTGCTTACGATGGCGAGTACGTGAGCAATACTTCAGGTCTTGCAGACATGGGTTGGAATGGACATTACATAGAACCCGTAACAGCATATTATTTGCGGTGCAAAAAGAGACATGAGGAAAACCATAATACTAAGATTTACAATATAGGTATTGGTCAACAGGATAATGAAGATAAAATTATAAATGTTTCTAACGCGCTCTCAACTATGTCAACGGCTTCGTTTGATAATTTCAAAAAACTAGAATGGGCATCACCACATGTTACTGAGGGGATAAAGCAAAAGGTGACCTTGTATACACTTGATACTTTTCTAAAAGAAAATAAGGTGCTTCCTGGTTTTGAGCTGCTGGTTGTAGATGTCGAGGGCTTTGAAGCTGAGGTATTTGCAGGCTTTTCGATAGCAAAATGGGTTCCTAAAATGATTATTGTTGAACTACACGATGTCAATAAAGATTATGGTTTCTTACATGAGCAAACACGCATACTGCACCTGAAACTTATAGAGAACCAGTATGTGCCAATTTATAAGGATTACACAAATTGCGTATATATACAAAAAACGGAGTATGCTAAGCGTCAATAGTTAAAAGTGTTCACTCCATGAATACAATTAATAAAGGATTTGTCATGCGTCGTTAAATATGCGCTAGAGGTTACTATGAAACGACTCGAACAGCGAAGCAACGTTGCTCAGCATAAGGCAGGCAAGGCCACAAAATGAATTTAAGCATTTTTGCGCCAAGCACTCTTAATCATTTTCAAAAAAGAAAGCGGGATGCCCTGGTAATGCAGCGCTCGATCACTCAGCGCCTTGACAGGAAAAGAAAGCCGCGCTTGACAGTTGCAAGTTTTACGACATCAAGGCGCATGCAATATTCCGTGGAGGTCTTGAAGACTGCATCCCCCATTGGCCCTAGCCAGCTAAGGCGAGTTCGATGCTTTCTCCGGTTATGTCCAAGACTTGGCGCAAGTACGCCCACTTGCGCCAAGTCTTGTTCGATCGCGGGGGTAACATGCTTAAGCATGAAACGGGCAAGTGTGCCACGGCCGAGTGGATCTTGGAGTCGGCTCTTGCGCTTTGCTCCGCCATATCTTCACCACGGTCCTATTTTTTGGGTAAGAACGCAGCGTGCGCCTGCACTGGATGGTAGCTCTTGGCCAGGCCTTGTACCCACAGGAAAGCCCAATTATCTAAAACATAACATGCCAATAACTTGGAATATTCAGAACAAATTAGATGATAGCGAATGAGGGCCATTTCTTACCGCTTGCGTCTGGGGGGAGTAGGGCATGCGGTGAGTCACTCAGCTTATTTGAAATTTGGATGAGAATGCAACTTAAAGCGGAAAATCGTGGAGTACTATATCCAGATGAGATCTTAGGCGGACATGTTGCACTTGAACTTCACTGCAGTTGCTCACTTATTATCAGGTACAGCTAGGTATCGTTCGTCACTCTTAATAACTTAAGAACACAGAATATTAACAATGCAGAGTGCAACTAATCATATTAAATCTCTATATAGATACCATTGCTTCATTGTTTGGGCGCATGGTCTAGATTATGTTGATAACATTATTGAGACTCTTGAATCTGCCCCTTTTATTGAAATAGTAATGCTTCATATGGTGGAAGATTTCAATGTCAAGCGATTCATCCGAAGGATTTATTCCTGCGACTCAGTACCCGTTTCACATCTAAAGGCTAAAACAAAGTATTTGGAGCATCATCAGCCAAGAGCTCTTTTTATTTTTATCAAAAACAATTCACCATCTGAAGAAATCGTTGGAGATTATCCTTTTCGGAAGCCTCAATGTAAAAACATTTGCAATATAAAAAGATTACTGAGGGTTCGTTACAATCCCCGATATTTAAATAAAATTACTAATGATCATGTGATTCATGCAACAGATTATGAATCCCAGACAGATTATTTGCTGAAGCTAATAGGCTTCAGTAGAGGAATCCTCATGTTTGAGGATAAGTTTCCTTTTCCAAAGCCTTATCACATTGAAATCCCAAAGACTTTTACCCTTTTTACCGCACACTTGAACGATCTGCGGATTAGCGTCCTGCAGGGTAGTCCTCCTTGCATCAATAAAGATGTTTTTTCTATATATAAAACACCACACTATCTTGGCATTAGTGATATGTCTATCTACTCAAAATATCTTGCTTTATACCGCTTTACATATTTAAAAGATCACTACTCCCTTGCCAAGTATAAGAACCTGATTTCTACGCCAATAATGGATATTCTATCTAGAGCGCCGATTATTGCAACAAAATTTAACAATCACTATTTAGTTTTGGATGGTGCACACCGTGCGGCGGTAGCTGCTTATCAAGGTGTAGAAAATTTGCCATGCATTTTATTCTGAGGTGTTTATGATCAATGCTCCTGAAGTTCTATCATCTCTGGGCTGCCACATTGTAATTAAGAAGAATCCTCTTTTTCCTAATTACTCAAAGGGTTCTGATATTGATGTAATAGTAGGTGATGTTGATTTGGCTGTTGACGGAGTCTCCCGTCTTTACTACTCTAAGTATTCATTAGCCTATGAGCTACGTATTACAAAGCATCCACTCCATACACATATTGACTTCATTGAAAATGATTCTATTCACTTGCGCTTTGATATTATTTCAAATTTTAATTTTTTGACTAAAATTAAACTCTCTAATAATTTTATGATAAACATATTCATTAACCGCGAGTGTCAGAATTTTAATGGATACGCAATTTTTTTTCCGTCAAAAATCGATGACCTTCTCATTAGGTATATAGAATATGTAGAGTATTTTGAGCATTACTCATCTAAAATAAAGCACTTGGATTACATTCTATCAGAATTGACTCCCCAGGAAATGCCTCATTTCTTCAAATACTTACATTATAATATTCATATCCAACGCCAGCAATGGTCTAAAGAAGACGATCAAAGACCTTTCAAAACCATCAATAATAAGCAAGATTGCTTCTCTGCTCTTCAAGCAATATCAAAATACATACTGACCCGCCTAATTAAGAAAGTTAAGACCACAGTATTCAGCAGGAATGGTCTTTAAACCAATGACTGTCGGAGTTTGGATTCTCGGCGGCCTTGGCAACCAGATGTTCCAGTATGCCATGGCATGGTCACTTTCACGACGCATTGGGGCTGACGTGCGTCTCGACCTGTCAGGATTCAAATCATATTCTCTACGAAGATATGCGCTTTCGGCTTTCGGCATTAATGCGGACCTTTGGGAGGGCCCCAGCCCTATTAGCGGCAGACGTATGCGTCTGCGAGATCGCTGGCAGTCACTTGCCGACAAGGGTTTGGCTCCCAAACCAGGATTTCGCCTCGTGCGCGAGCGCAACTTCTTCTTCGATCCATCCATTAAGAATCTGAACGAGAATTGCTACCTTTACGGCTACTGGCAATCGGCATTATACTTCGACGATTTTGGAGGGGAAATACGACGCATCTTCGATCCGACTCGCTTTGCTCATTCGGGCGTGGCCGCAGCTTTAGCCGATGTTGAAAAGCCACTATCGGTATCTGTCCACTTGAGGCGTGGAGACTACATTCTCTCCTCAAAGACGCAGGCTACGCATGGACTTTGCGAAATGGATTATTATGAACGCGCCGCCAGATTAATGCGGCGGTGTGTGCCAGGTTGCCGTTTTCATATCTTCTCTGATGACCCGTATGCAGCCAGTGAAATGTTCTCAGGATGGGCTGATGCCTTGGTTATGGATTCGCGATCACAGGAGGAGGACCTGCTGCTCATGAGTCACTGCCAGCACCACATTATCGCCAATTCGAGTTTTTCGTGGTGGGCGGCTTGGCTCGATAATAGTCCTGAATGTATTGTCATTGCACCAAGAAATTGGTTCACAAGATCCGTGCTCCTTCGCACACCTGTGCTAGATTTGTTCCCTGATGATTGGATACTCTTGTAAACCGACTGTCGGAAAATACAAATTTTGGGTTGTTTGTGGTAACTCAGCCCAAGAAAGTTTTAAACCTATTTATCGACAGACTTATGTTATATAATTGATAGTATTAGAAATACTATAGAACTATCTAATGCCTAGAGTCTATCGTTTTGTAAACTCCAATGCCTTTGTTGTTGCTATTATGCCATAGCAAGACTCATACATTATTATTCTTTCTTCTTACAGTTTGCAACAAATGAAAAGTGTATATTGATTGTTTAGGCTTTTTTTAAAAGCAAGCCGCCAATGACGCAAAAAAAAATCCCATATGAGCACAATGCGGGACCCATTATAATGGAGCCATTACTATCAGTTGTTATGCCTGTATATAATAGCTATTATTATTTACCAGAGGCAATAAATTCAATCTTAACACAGACTTTTCATAAGTTTGAATTCATAATCATTAATGATGCTTCGACAGATGATTCTCAAAAAATTATTGATGAATTCGCATCATTGGATACCAGGATTAAGGTGGTGATAAATAAACAGAACTTAGGAGTAGCTGGTTCCCTGAATAAGGGCATATCACTTGCTCGCTCATCATTGATAGTTCGCATGGATTCTGATGATTGTTCGATGCCTAATCGCTTACATGAACTGTTCGAGTTTATGAATGCTAATCCTGAAGTCGTTGTTTGTGGTAGTTTTATGACAATTTATGAAACTGGAGCTTTATGTACACGTCCAGTAGAAAATTCTTATCTGCATGCTCGACTTCTTTTTGAAGTTTGTTTTTTCCATCCAACAGTAATCTTTCGAAAGCCTATAATAATGGAAATCGCAGGAGGCTACAGTACTGACTTAGCAGTTGAAGATTATGATTTATGGGTTCGTTTAGCAGATAATAAAGATATCAAGTTCGCAAATATTCCTCTTTCACTTTTACGGTATCGTGTTCATTCAGGTCAGGTTAGTTTTCGTAATTATGATAAAGTTTTTGAACAATCATCCATTATAAAAAAGAAGCAGCTCGTTAACCTAGGAATCCATTTAAATGATAAGGAATTTAGTACGTTTATAGACCTTAATTATTGCAAACGACCTCATTCAACTAAAAATTTTTTAGAGTGTGCTAAGCTGGTCGAAATGCTTTTACAGTCAAATGGATTTACAAAAGTATATTCTACTACAGCCTTGAAATTAACACTGATGCAATACTGGCAGGCGTATGGATATGCGTGCAGTCCGGTTGTTTTGGCAAATGGGATTCTTTTAGTTTTTATTAGGACAATATTTAAATTTAATTTTAATACCTTATATTTTCGGCTGGCGGGGATTAGTTCTTTGGTGCTTTTTAAAAGGGTGATTGGTAAGATCTTTCGCCTTCTTAAAATTTCACATTAATATATAATTGACCTCTTAATTATTATGCACAAATTAGTTCTGCTATGTAAGTCCTATAGACGTGATCTTCTCGCAGCCAAACATTTGGTTGATACTTGCAAGTTGTATAACAAAGATTCAATTCCGCTCTTTTTAACAGTGCCAAGCGCTGACTTGTTTCTATTTAAATCAGTAATCGGAACAGATTATGTACATTATATTGCTGATGAAGATGTATGTGATAATTTAATATCTGAAAAGCCAAAATGGCTCTCGGCTGGGTATATTAATCAACAAATAATCAAACTTAGTTTTTGGAAGACAAAGGTTGCTGAGAATTACTTCTGTGTAGATTCTGATTCATATTTCATACGTAATTTTTTTGTAAAAGATTTTTTACATATCAGTGACATTCCATATACGATATTAGCACAAGATAAGGAACTACAAGCTGATCCGCATTACCCTAACTGGGATGAGCGTCAACAGCATCTTTTGCATATTCGTCGAAGATTTTTATTGGACGATCCAGTTGTAAGGACAGCTCACGGTCTGATAACATTATCATCACAGGTGCTTAATGCATTTCAAGTTAAGTTTTTGGACTTACATTCTCTTACATATTTCGATATACTTGATGAATCTCCTTTCGAGTTCAGTTGGTACACGTTCTGGCTGGAGAAAGATAAGACTATACCCATTATTCCGATAGAACCCTTGATTAAGGTTTTTCATTACAGGAATCAGTACAATGAGGCTCGTTATCGAGGAATTACAGAAAGCTATTTGGCTCGCTCTTTTATTGGGATCTGCTTGAATTCGAATTGGCGACAAAGATCCAATAATGTTATTTTACCTTACAAAGACCCTGGATTTCTGGAGAGATTATTCTACAGGATTGCAATGAGGCTAGGCAAGAATCGGGGATAATTTCTTAGATCATCTGAATAATCCCCTGCTTTGACCGGACATACCCTAGTACGTCTCTGTCAAATCAGGAGATAGTATGGTGAAATGAAGATATTTTACTCAGCCGCAGTCTGTTCTAGAATACAAAATGAAATTAAGGGCACAGAGGCCTGTGACATAGTAGCACTAGAGGTGGTTTCATAAATTCGAAAGGACTCCATGCGTATCTGGAGTTACTTCTTCTATTCTGTGCGAACAACCTTATGATGCCGCTTCTAGCACTTCTTGAGGCTTATGCGCTAGGGCGACAAGGGAACCGTCAGTGGGGACAATAGAGTGTTCAGCACAGCCGAACTGAAGGCCCTCAGCGCCAAATGCATGAGCATGAGCATGAGCGACTTTTTGACATGAAGACAAGAGAGAACGAGATCCTAAGGATTATGCTTTCTCTAGACAGGGAAAAAGCTCATCTCGCGCACGCCTTGCCATTTGAGGACGACATCCCAAGAAGCGGGTCGCTAAAGCTCTCGAGGTCTCCCGCTCATGAGTTGCCAAGCGCAAGGCAAAACCTGCTAGGCCAAACATTCGCGCTGCTCCATGGCCGAGTACGAGGACCTTTAGCCGCTAGTCCAGCAAATTGTGGACGATCGGCTGGCCTTTGGCAACTGCTGAGTCTGCGCCGCCTTGAACCGCAGACTGGAGGCGGTTGGACGCCAAAGGATGAACAACAACATGGGTATACAGCATTAAGCACCTTCACGGCCTTCATTTAGCTCGACACAGGCAAGCAGCAGAAGAGGTCCCACGAAATTAAGGTCATCATTTTGAAGAGCAATCTACACCGGAGCGCGGACACCTCAATATCGCCTCCCAAGGTGGCGAGATGATACGCGTGGGCCTTGCTATCAACGGCTGTGATCGTGAGGCTATCGGCTATGTGACCCAAATCGGCGGCATTGATTCGGGCTTGATCATCTATCTCATGCTCGAATACTTGGAGAAGCGATTTGCAGTGCTCCATATCTCGCATCCGGTTGAGTGACGCACGGACTATTGCATTTGATTCGCGGCCCACGAGACGATTAGGTTCGTCGACGAATTGGGCATGCGACCTGCTTCACACACGTGAGTAGACCCGAGCCAAACGGCATGGCCGAGTCCTTTATGAAGACTTTCAAGCGGGATTACGTCATTGTGCATTATCGGCTGGACGCCAGAAGCGTTCTGGCTCAGCTCCAAGCCGGATTTGAGGATTTCCATGAGAATTATTTCCATATCGGACTGCAGATGAATCCGCCCAGGCAGTTCATCTGCTTACTGGTTAACGCAGGGTGTGCGGTTTTGTGGGGCAACTCTACCAACAAGCGATATGATTCTCGGGAGTCGCTATGCAAACAGCCTGTAAAATTTGTAAATGCTGTGATCAGAACGATGGGGGAGCTTTGAAATACTACTAGGAATCCGAAATTAACTTACACCCATTTTTTTTGAACTACATAGCATTCAAACTTTTGTTTAACCTTGCGAAGAAATAGTATGTCTCAAGACATTAATTGCCAAGCCATAGCTGTTTGTGAACCACAGTGCACAGGTAATTCCCACGAAATTTGCAATTCAGGGTTTCTTTATGTACTAAGCAAGGCCATGCCAGATAGAAGAATAGTTTTTTTTGCCAATCCTGAACATATAGCTGCAATCAAAGATTGCCTTGCCTTAGCAAACTTAGAAACAAATAACATTGATTATCTTCCAATTAGGATTCCAAAGACACGAGTGAATCCAATAGAAGTTGTTACAAACCTAATTTTCTTCTATAGGTTGCTTACAAATCTTAAAACAAGAGGAATTAATAATCTAATACTTCTATCTGTCCATTCAGGAAATCTTTTAGCAATAAAGATTTTGGCTAGTCTAAGATTTAAGACATACAAGTTTTCATTTTTATTGCATGGCATAATGGAGTTTGCCAGTAAACGGCCTAGCCTATATCGCTGCATAAGGAATCCATCTATAATTTGGTTACATGCTTTTAAGTACGTTTTGAACTTTAATAAGAAATTGAATATGAGTTATATATCACTGTCCCCATTTAATTACAATAACTTTATCAAAGCACGAATTTTAAATGTGCCATTATGCACCATCCATCATCCATTAATCTTTAAAAGTAGACCAAGGGGGCATAATAACTCCCAAGTAAACTTTGCGATCATTGGTCAAAGTCATTCCGGGAATTTCCTCAAATTAGTAAATGAGCTATCTGAAAGCGACAATGCTGCTTGTTATAATATATTTGTGCTTAGCAATAAGTTACCTATCATGCGGACAGCGGAGCGATTCAAATTCCTAGCAAATTCAAAAAGGCTTCAGCGTAATGAAATTGACCTATACATGAAGGATGTCGATATACTAATTTTTCTTTATGAAAAGTCAGCATATAATTATTCTGCCAGTGGTGCATTTGCCGAGGCAATCCAGTATGCAAAACCTATTCTATTTCTAGAGAACGATCATCTGGCATACTATAACAATCTATCAAATCTTTCCATTGGTAAGTCATTTACATGCATTGAAGACATGGCTAACGAGATTAGATCGATTGCAACCAATATGCTCATACGAAAAGAGTGGCAGCAGTTTGCAGTTAATATCGCTACCATTAGGGACTCGATAGATCCAGTAAGCAATATCAAGGATTTTCAAAAATGCTTAAATATCTAAAGCATGTTGTGAGTCAAAATGGTCTCTTTGGCTTTTACGTCGAGAGTCGATACGGCAATAAGGTCATTGATAGCATCGAACAATTCTATAAAAATTGGCAAGGATATCGTTCAATAGAGGCCTGCGAAGAGCAGACTGGGATTGATTCAAAAGGATGCCGATTTATTAAAGCTTATTTGTATCAAAAGAGGCGCTTGGGTAATTACTTCTTTGAGGCTGATTCTCCACCGCAAAAATTTATGCGGCATGCAATTATTGCTCAGTTTCCTTCGATAGGGCCAAGTTCCAAAATACTTGAAATAGGCCCTGGGAACTATCCACTTTTCCCACCTGAAGATTACCCAGGATGGTATGGTTGTGATCCTTTTTTTGATGGGGAAGCTATTTGCTTTCGACATCATGTTTGGGCTAAAGGGCGCTACTGCCGTGAACGTATGAGACGCGGTTCTTGGGAGTGCTTAGCTAATACCTATCCTGAGAAGCTACAGTCATTTGATTTAGTGACTGGGAGCCATTCCTATGAACATACCTCTCGTCCTTTGACTGCGATAAGACAGGCCATGTCGATGCTAAAACCTGGTGGTATCCTGGCTATTTTCATTCCCGATGGTTATTCAAATGACCCCTCTAACCAAGATCCTACTCACACATTCTATGCAACACCAGAATTACTTGAAGAATTCTTTTCATATGCTGGTGGTTTTGAGAATATATCTATTCGTTCTTTTCGTCCCAATGCAGATCTATTTGTTAGCGCAATTCGGAAATAGAGGCTTATTCTCTCACTTTTTACCAGGAAATAATTGACAATGAGTACTAAACCTTTTTTCCGTCTCAAACTTGAAAGATTGTGGAATGGTTTGCACAATCGGTTATTCTATGAACCCAAGACTCTCTTTGCAGTAGAACAATACTACCGCAGTTTTGGTCAAGGCTCATTAAAAGATTGTGCCAAATACGCTGGTATTACACCACTCAATTGCTATCTCGCAAAGAAATATCTCTCCGTTAATAGTAACTTGAACTATAAAAGCAATTCCGTTGGGCAAAAGAGGCCATGTAAAAATAAAGTGTATTTCCGAACGATATTTTATGCTCCCCATGAAATCCCCTTTATTAAAATGAATCTATTTGAGTGCTATCCTTACGTGGATAAGTTTATTATTGTAGAATGTAATAGAACGCAGGTTGGTGAGCCTAGGGAATTTATCTTTCCAAGTTTAATTAAAGAAATTCCTCAGCAGTTTCATAGTAAAATTGTGTATATCCCAGCAGATGTTTCGCATCAAACCGTCAATTGTGCGAAGACAAATGATGGCAAGCAAATGCACGCTAATGAAGATATTATGTGGGACTGGTTCACTCAAGAAATTTCACTTGAGGATAATGATATCATCATAGCAGCTGATGCAGATGAGATAATATATAGTCATATATATCCTTATATCTTACGACGGCTTCGGAAGGATGACGCCCTTCTTCTCCCTCTCCATCAGTTTTTTTATCGTATGAACTACTTATGGACAGAGCTAACTTTCTGGGCTCCACAGGCCGCACGCGCTTCATATTACAAAAAACGTCCTAAACCCCATCGTTGGCGCTACGAGGGCCGTAGATTCCCTTTTATTGCTGGTTGCCATTTTTCATGGCAACTGACAATAGACGAGATGATCATGAAGCTTAATACCTATGCACATAAGGATATTTACGGGAAGTTTGCCAACCGCGAAATTCTAGAAGTGGCAGTACGTGATAAAACATATCCATTTGAACCAAATGAACAGTTCACCATCCGCGAACTTGATCCTGACAATCATGCCGATCGCTGCTACTACCCGCAATCCTTCTATTCTTTCCGCGAGGACTTTGCGCACTTACTACCAAATGCTCGAAGGTAATCCTAATGCGTAAAATTCTTGTCCTTGTGGGAACACGGCCCGAAGCCGTTAAAATGGGCCCTGTTGTGCAGGAGTTGAGTCGCTATCCCGACCGCTTCCGAGTACGACTATGCGTATCTGGACAGCATCGCGAGATGCTCGCTCAGATACTTGCGGACTTCTCTCTGGTGCCCGATGTCAATCTGGATGTTATGACTCAAGGTCAAAGCTTGGCAGGCCTGTCATCTCGACTGTTCGAGCGCATTGATTGCCTGCTAGGTGTCGAACAGCCAGATATACTCCTCATTCAAGGCGATACTACAACTGTGATGGTAGCCGCACTCTGCGCATTTTATCGCGGCATTTTGTGCGGCCATGTAGAAGCTGGACTGCGTAGCGGCGACATTCATGCCCCCTTTCCCGAGGAGGTCAATCGCCGCATTGCGGGTATGACAGCCGGCCTTCACTTTGCGCCAACCGCACGTGCTGCCGATACGCTTCAAGCTGAAGGCGTATCCGTGGAGCGCATCCACGTAACAGGTAACACTGTCATTGACGCCTTGCTTTGGACAGCAGATAAGGTTCGCGAGAATCCTCCGAGTTTGCCAGACAGTGTGGCCATCGCTCTCACAACAAGACGTCCGATAGTGCTCATTACCGGACACCGGCGCGAGAATTTCGGCTTAGGATTCCAAAACATCTGCCAAGCCCTAAGTCAGTTGGCTTACGATTTCCCTAATGTAATCTTCCTCTATCCGGTTCACCTCAATCCAAATGTACGGGGGCCGATCTTCTCCATACTGGGCGATCGAGAGAACCTGATCCTTACCGAACCACTTTCCTATCGTCAGTTTGTGCTTCTTATGCAGACAGCTCATTTTATCCTCACGGATTCAGGTGGAATCCAAGAAGAGGCACCATCCCTGAAGAAGCCGGTTCTTGTCATGCGTGGAGTAACGGAACGACCCGAAGGTGTCGAGGCCGGAGTCAGTAGACTGGTTGGTACCAAAGTTAATGACATTGTTGCTGGAGTGTCGCTTCTCCTTACTGACACAGTCGCTTATCGTGACATGTCATCGGGTACCAACCCCTATGGCGACGGCCAGGCGGCAAAACGAATTGCCCAAGTCTTGTTGACTTACTTCTATTGATAGTTCGTTAATAGCTTGCTGACTTCACTTTATTGAGGGCTTCGTTCACCATCAGGGCAGTCAAAGGGGATTCTTTGTCAGAAATTTGAAAACATGCGTCCTCATCATTTTGAATCAAAATTTTGACCACTTACGCTGATAGTCTCGCATCTTGGAATACACTGATCCACCGACTAATGACCACGCAGGGAGCGCTTCGATGCGTATAGGCATTGTAACCACCTGGTTTGAGCGCGGCGCAGCCTATGTGTCGCGACAGTATCGTGATGTGCTGCGGCATACCGGGCATGAGGTTTTCATCTACGCCCGCTCCGGTGAACGCTACGCCAAGGGCGACCCTACTTGGGACACGCCGGAGGTCACGTGGGGACTCCATTCCCCCTTGCCTTGGATAACATCCATGGTTCGGGAGGACTTTGACTCCTGGCTACTGCGAGAAGGAATAGAACTCGTCATCTTCAATGAACAGCAGTGGTTCCCGCCTGTGCTCTGGGCGCGTGAAGCTAACGTGCCTGCCGTAGCGTACGTTGACTACTACACCGAAGACTCGATGCCTTTATTTGCCCTATACGATGCCTTGATTTGCAACACAAAACGTCACGCCACCGCCTTTGACTGGCATCCTCATTGCTTATATATCCCATGGGGAACGAATACACGCCTCTTTCAGCCCAGCATGGAGGGCTGCACTGGAAAGGACGCTCCGGTTTTTTTTCACTCCGCCGGAGTCGACCCTCTCCGTAAGGGCACAGATTTGGTATTAGAAGCCTTCGCTAACATACAAGGAATGTCTAGGCTTGTAATCCATTCCCAATGGCCTCTCCATAAGACTCTGCCAAGCGCGTTACCTCGCATCCAAGAATTATCTCTTGCCGGCCGACTTATGCTTCATGAGGGCGAGGTGAGTGCACCTGGCCTCTATCATTTAGGTGATGTATATGTTTACCCATCACGGCTAGAAGGAATCGGCCTTACTCAAGTTGAGGCACTTGCCTGCGGCTTGCCCCTTATTGTACCGGATTGGCCGCCAATGAATGAGTTCGTCACCCCTGACAGCGGCCGTACCGTCCCCGTGGATCGGATATGGGCTCGCACCGATGGGTATTATTGGCCTCAATGCCGAGTTTCGGTTGATAATTTGACCGCAGCCATGCAGTTCTATGTGGATAACTTCGACAGCCTCCCCGAGGCTCGGTTTCGGGCCCGAGCCTTTGCCGAAGCGCATCACGACTGGTACTCCAATGCTGCACGTCTCGGAGATCTCTTAGCCCATGTCCGAGCCAGGCCAGTAACTGGGGCTCATTGGGCAGCCATATGGGCCTTCCACCGCAAGAACGAGACTTGCGCCTATAAGCTTGCGCGCGTGGCCCCAAGAACCTGGTGCTTCCTAGCCACGATTCGAAGGCTTCTGCGTCACATGAAAGGTACGTCACAAGAAGCAACTGGCACCAGCCAAGCTACTATGAAAGATGATTACCTGCTGCGCCTGTAAGTCAAGAGTTACATATGAGCCGTGTTTCCATTGTCACTCCTTGCCATAATGATGGGGTATACCTACGTGAAGCCGTAGAGAGCGCCCTCGCCCAGACCCATCAAGATAAAGAACTCATTATTGTCGATGATCATTCAACCGATACTAAGACATTGCTAACCCTTGAGGATCTACGCACTCAGGGAATAACAGTTCTGTCCACTCCCAATGGGAAGTATGGGCCTGCGGCAGCACGCAACATAGGCATCATCCATGCAACTGGTGATTACATACTACCACTTGATGCTGACGATATAATAGATCCAAGCTACTTAGCCAAGGCAGTCTCTGTCTTGGATATGCATCCAGAAGTAGCTGTGTGCTACTGTCGGGCGGACATGTTCGGTCTTAAAAGTGGCAGTTGGAATCTTCCTCCCTTCAGCTTCGAGGAACTGCTGCTGGATAATATGATCTTTGCTACGGCTCTTTTTCGTAAGCAGGAGTGGGTGTCCGTAGGCGGCTACGATGAATCGCTTGCACTGGGACTTGAAGATCATGCTTTCTGGCTGGCCCTGCTAAGCAATGGGGCGCAGGCACATAGAATCAATGAAGTGCTTTTTCATTACCGCGTGAAAGGAGCGTCGCGTACAGCGCGCATGGAAATTGATCAAACTAGAGATCAAGCCGCTCTGGCTGTATTCCGATCACATCGGCGATTATACGAGAAACATACTGAAGCGCTCTTCATAGATTGTCGTCGTCTGCGTGAAGATAGAGCCCAACGCGAATGCCTTTTATCCTGGAAGCTTCTCGCGCCGGTCCTCCGCCTTGAGTGGCGGTTGCGCCAGCGGATAAAGTATCATTTGGGGAGAGGCTGATTTGCATGAGCTAAATGCGAGTAGCAGTGCTGTCATCGTGCTCAACTACAAGGGCGCTGCCGATACCCTGATCTGCGTGGAGGCCCTTCAGCGGCTTGAGACCGCTCCTCGGCGCATCATTATTGTGGATAATGGCTCGGGCGAAGAAGAAGTCGCACGTCTAAAGGATGGCTGGACGACTCTTGCGCAGAAGCATGGGGGGTCTGCCCCCGTGCTATATTGCGAGGGAGATCCGTTGCCCGAAGCCAGCAAAATCCTACTGC
Organism: Desulfocurvibacter africanus subsp. africanus DSM 2603; assembly: GCF_000422545.1. Taxonomy (NCBI): domain Bacteria; kingdom Pseudomonadati; phylum Thermodesulfobacteriota; class Desulfovibrionia; order Desulfovibrionales; family Desulfovibrionaceae; genus Desulfocurvibacter; species Desulfocurvibacter africanus. The sequence continues at coordinate 53,396 of NZ_AULZ01000022.1, read as the reverse complement.
CCCTGGGAGAGAACGGAGGTTTCTCCAGTGGCAACAACGTGGGCTTGCGCTTAGCCATGCAGGATGAGTGTTGCCGAGCGTTCTGGCTGCTCAACAATGACACCGAGCCTGCGCCCGATGCCCTGGACGCCCTGTGCGCACGGCTCAACCAGCGGCAGGATGCCGGTTTCTGCGGCTCCACCCTGTGCTATGCGCACGAGCCGGACATGGTCCAATGCGCGGGAGGCTGTACCCTTTCGCCTCTGACGGGCGTCACGGCCTTCCTGCTCGGCGGGAAGCCGCTCTCCGCCGTGATCTCCAGGGATCCCGAGCCCATCGAGAACGGCATGGCCTACGTATGCGGGGCCTCGCTTCTCGCAAGGCGCGGGACACTGGAAGGAATCGGCCTGCTGGCCGAAGAGTATTTCCTCTATTACGAGGACGCCGAATGGGGCATGCGCGCTCTCAGGGCCGGGTACGGACTCGCCTGGGCTCCAGCAAGCCGCGTGCTCCACAAGGAAGGCGGAAGCAGTGGGGCCGCCGGGGCGCGGGATGGCCGTACCCCCAGGCGCAGCCGGCTTGTGGATTATCTGTCGCTCCGCAACAGGGTTTGGCTCATGCGCAATTACTACCCCGCCGCGCTGCCCCTCACGCTGCTCAGCTACCTGGGCGTGATCCTGAACCGGATCAAGCGGGGGCAGATCGACAGGATCGGCCTCGTGCTGGTCGCAGCCTGGGATGGCTTGAAGGGAAACATTGGCAAGCCCCGCGCCCGACTGGCGGCCATCACGCTTTCAGAACCTCCTGGTAAACCTTGACGGTCTCTCGCGCCATCCGCTCCAGGCTAAAGCGCTCCCGGGCCATCTGATGCGCCGCCTTACTCATCGTCTGCCGTAAAGCCCCATCGCATTTCAGGACCATGATCTGCCGCGCTGCGGCCGAATGATCATCCAGCGGGAAAAGGAATCCCGTCATCCCGTGCTCCACGGCATCACGATTGCCCACCACGTCAGAGGCCACGACCGGAACCCCCTCGGCCATCGCCTCCAGCACTGCCAAGGGCATTCCCTCCCAGCGTGAGGTGGACAGGTAGCAGCCCGCCCCTTGCAGATAGCTCCTCGGGTTGGGCTGAAAGCCTTCGAAACGAAAATGTCTCTCCAGATTGGCGGCCCGTACCGCCTCCTTCAGCTTTGCAAGACGCTCGCCCTCGCCAATGAGGATGAACTCCACATCGTCGATGCCCGACAGCCTCCTGAGCGCCAAGGCGATCCCGGCCAAAGCCTCGCTGTTCTTTTGCACCGGATCAAAACGCGAAATATGGACCACGCGGAAAGCTCCCCGTGAGGCGTAAGGCTGGATGTCATCCGGAACCTTGACCCCGTTGGGCACCACATGGAGACGCCACAGTGGGCTAAACCTCAATTCACCCACCTGCTCGCCTTCACCCCTGGATACAGCGATCGCCCCGGACGTAACCCGTCCCAGCAGCTTTTCCAGAAGAATGTACATTTGCCTCAACGGTGCTTTATATTGGATATGAATCCCATGATATGTATGCACGCACGGAATTCCAGTCATGAGGGAAGCCAGTCTACCATACAAGCCCGCGCCCTTTCCGTGGGAATGTAAGATATCCACCCCTTTGCTGCGAGCATAGTCGACTAAGCGGAACAGAGCCATGCCTGACAACTTACGCTCCGGCATGCGCAGCATGTGCTGCTCTTTAACAGTATCCACAAAGCGAGCCCAGTATGGCCCCCCATGCGGAGCAGCAACCATAGGACACACACCAAACGTGATCAGTTGGCGAACCAACTGCCACACATGTTCAGGGCCTCCCCCTGGAGCTGACGATAGAGTAATATGAAGTACCTTCATAAATGCTAGTTCACTGCCGATTTGCCAGCATTGCCTTGGAAATTAATTAGCAGGTAAGAAATATACAGCCTAAAAAACTATCGAACTGCTCAATTCTCTATTCACAGTTATAGCTAATCTGCTGCATTTGCAAGAGTTGATCCACAGCAGGCGACCTGGACATGTCAAGCCGAGGTTAAGAAAGATGCCTTCGATAGAAAGGCATAGATACCTTATTCGTCACTTATAAGCTTGCCCCTTCTTCAGCCCTCCTCCACCTTGCCTCAGAGGTGGTCCCGATTGTTTGGACAGGTCGGCGGCGGAAATAGGGTGTAGCCGAGTTACAGTTTACGCCGCCAGGCGGGACGATGCTATGCCAGAGCATTTCCAGGTCCAGGCATCTTGGCTTCCACACATACTTCGTCGGGGGTCCTGCCGTCCAGACTGGGGTGGGGACGGCTTGCGTTGTAGTAGCCAAGCCATTTTTTTAGCCCTGGCGGACCTCGCTCCCTGTTTCAAAGGCGTGCAGGTAGACGCACTCGTACTTGAGCGAACGCCACAACCGCTCGACCATAACATTGTCCACCCACCGGCCCTTACTGTCCATGGAGATCCTGACTCCGGAAGCCCTGAGCGCCCTTGTGAACTCAAGGCTCGTAAACTGGCTCCCTGGTCGGTGTTGAAGATCTCAGGAGCGCCGTAATGCAAAAGCGCCTGCTCAAGGACCGCCACGCATGGAGTTGCCCACGCCAAACCGGACACCCCACGTTTGCCAGTGAACGGATGAACTGCCTGGGCGACTTCAACCGCAATCCCTGTGAGGATGGTTTTCGTTGTAGTCCTCAAACCAGGCCGAGAGCTGAGCCAGAACGGTTCTGGCGTCCAGCCGATTGTAGATATCCTCCCACTTTGAGCCAAACTTCAGAAGATAATTGGGTCTCTGTGAGATCGAAGGTAATAGTCAGAAGCTGTAATTTGTGCTATTATCCTCTATCTCTACCTTGATGTTAATTTTTATCTCATTCGCAATAAACCGAGACAGAATGAAAATTCAACTCCTCCGCAAGCTCCAAGCCAAATCCGCTTGCATCGGCATCGTCGGACTCGGCTACGTTGGCCTGCCGTTAGCCAAGCTTTACCTGCAGAAGGGCTTTACGGTATACGGCTTCGACATCGACGAGAAGAAGGTCACCGCCCTCATGGAGGGTCGCTCATACATTGAGCATGTCGATGCCAGGCAGTTCCAGGCAGCCGGTGCCCAGGGGGTATTCGTGCCCACCACCGACTACTCCCGCGCCTCTGAAGTTGACGCCCTCATCTTGTGCGTGCCCACTCCGCTCAATGAGCACCGGGAGCCTGACCTCTCTTTCGTGATCAACTCGCTCCTGTCCGTGCTCCCTCACCTGAAGACCGGCCAGGTTCTGTCGCTGGAGAGCACGACCTATCCGGGCACCACGCACGAGGAGCTGCGCCCGAGGATCGAAGAGCGCGGGTTTACCATTGGCCAAGACTTTTTCCTCGTATTCTCACCAGAGCGAGAAGATCCGAACAATCCAAAGTACAACACGAATACAATCCCAAAAGTTTGCGGCGGCGAGACCGACGCCTGCCTTGAGGTTGGGCTGGCGCTTTACCAGAGCGTCATTGAGACTATCGTGCCCGTTAGTTCGACCCAGGCTGCGGAAATGACCAAAATCCTTGAGAACACCTTCCGGGCCGTGAATATCGCGCTGGTCAATGAACTGAAGATCGTGGCCGAGCGCATGGGCTTGGATATCTTCGAAGTCATACGCGCCGCAGCCACCAAGCCGTTCGGTTTCATGCCTTTTTATCCTGGTCCAGGGCTTGGCGGGCACTGCATCCCTATCGACCCGTTCTACCTGACCTGGAAGGCCCGCGAGTATGGCGTGACCACCAGGTTCATTGAACTAGCCGGCGAAGTGAATACGGCCATGCCCGACTACGTGGTCGGCAAGATCATGGCTGCTCTCAACGAGCACAGAAAGGCCGTCAATGGCTCGCGCATCCTCGTGCTTGGGGCTGCCTACAAGAAGAACGTGGATGACACCCGCGAATCGCCAGGCTTGGCGCTTATTGCCAAGCTACAGGGACTTGGAGCCCAGGTCGATTACTCGGACCCACATGTGCCTGTCTTGCCCCAGGTGCGCAAGTACAGCTTCGACATGCGCAGCGTGACGCTCACCCCTGAAATTCTCGCAGGATACGACCTCGTGCTCGTGGCCACGGATCACGACAGGTTCGACTGGAAGCTCATCGAGGAGAATGCGCGGGTGATCGTCGACACCAGGGGAAGATATCCCCAGGCGGCAGGCAAGATATACAGGGCATGATGCCGTACGCTTCGCAGACCGAAGTCACCAAATTGCGAAGAGCACCTCGCATTACGCGTTTAAGCGCGACTACCCTCCAGCCTTATCTGCCTTCACATTAGGGCAAAGTGCTAGGACAAAGTGGTAGCAACTAGGGACTGCAGTGATGATGGCCAGTGTGCATAAATACACTTCTACAGGCTAGTTTGCTCTTATCGCCCTAGAAATGGGTTCTGAATCTCCCTCTAGGGATGGCATGAAGGAGATCGAGACCCGCTCCTCTCACCTCTTCCAACGCGGTAGCGTCTACTACTTCCGACTTGCGACTTCCCGGCCATTGCGCTTATTGGCGAGCTTTGCGGAAATCCGCTCTAGCTTGCGGACCGGCCATTGATGCGGCGAACCTCTTCGCGCATAAGGTACTGTTTTGGACCAGCTGAATACTAAGCTTTTTAAGGAATCCAAATGCCGGCGATGTTCACTTTGAGGCAGTTACATTTTGGACGTTCTAACATGGCTCCAATCTTCAGGGATCTGTCCCTTGAGATCGCCTCGGGCTCGTTCGTTCTCGTGCGCGGTCCATCCGGAGCTGGCAAATCGACGCTTCTGCGCCTGCTCTGTCGCCTGGAGGAGCCGACCTCCGGCGAGGTACTCTTCGACGGCAGGCCCATAACCGATCTTCCCCCGGAGCTTTTGCGGCGTCAGATCCCCTATACGCAGCAGCAGCCGGTGCTCCTGCCGGGCAGTGTGCGCGAGAACCTGCTCCTGCCCTTCACTTTCAAGGCCAACTGGGACCTGCCAAGGCCTGACGACGCCACCCTGGAGGCACACATCAGAAGCTTCCACCTGCGGGGAGTGAGCCTTGAACAGCAGGCTTTGGCCTTATCCGTGGGCCAGCGCCAGCGGCTCTGCCTCATCCGGGCCATGCTCCTCTCACCGCGAGCGCTGCTTTTGGACGAACCCACGGCGGCGCTGGACCCGGAAAGCGCGACCGCCGTGCATGAAGACCTTGTGCGGCTCCATTCCCAAGGGCTGACCGTTGTCATTGTCAGCCACGGCGAGTGGCGGCCAGCCATAAAGCATACGATCCTGGCCGTGTACGACGGCCGCGTGGAGGCAGTATGAATCCGGCGATTCCCGACATCGGCCCCTGGGAGCTGGCCCTGGGCCTTATCTTCATCCTCTTGGCCGGGCTGGCGTCGCTCGCCTTTGGGCTGCGTCTAGGTCGCGACCTGGCCATCGGCACGGCGCGCACCTTCATCCAACTGTTCATCATGGGTTACGTGCTGAGCATCGTCTTCGGTCTTGGCTCTCCCTGGCCCACGCTGGCCATTTTCCTCGTCATGATTGTTTCCGCTGCGCACATCGTGCGCGGCCGGGTGGGCAAGGTCTCGGCGGCCTACGGCATGCCGGTATTACTGTCCATGCTCGCGAGCTACTCGCTTGTCTCGGTGCTTGTGGTCGGGGTCATCGTTGGGGCCAAACCCTGGTGGGAGCCGCGCTACTTCCTGCCCATCGCGGGCATGGTCATCGGCAACTCAATGACCGCCCTGGCGGTATCCCTGGAGCGGCTCTTCTCGGAACTTCGCTCGGGCCGGGACGCCGTGGAGATGCGTCTGACGCTCGGGGCCGACGTAAACGAGGCCAGCCGCGACGTTGTGGCCGCCGCCGTGCGCGCAGGCATGATGCCGTCCATCGCCTCGCTCATGGGCGTGGGGCTTGTGTTCCTGCCCGGCATGATGACAGGCCAAATCCTAGCCGGAGCCGACCCCATGACGGCCATCCGTTATCAGATCGTGGTCATGCTCATGCTCGTCGGCTCCACGGCCCTGTGCTCGGTGGCTGCAGTACTTTGGGTCCGCCGCCGCTGCTTCGGCTCGGGTCATAGATTAATTATCTGACAGATAAGACAATCCAGTCCAGATTGCCGCAGTTCCAGCTACAATCAGAGCAGGATCGGGTATTGGCGCGAATTCATTGACGGACGCCATGCCCTCAGGAAGCGTATGCTTTGATACCCCCCTTTGAATTTGGCTTTCATCATGTCGATAGTGACCATACCTCGCTTGGTATCCCACGGATAAACTGGTGACTGCTTCTTCCACTGCGCCATCTGGTTCGAATGCACGCTAAAGCTCGCTGCCAGATGGGCGAGCATATCATCCCCCTTGATGGCCTCTTTAGCTACCTTGGCCTTGAACTCAGCCGAACACCATGTCCGCTTGCTCTCCTAAAGTAGGAGCATCCGCACGACTATCGTCATCGTCATGACGATCCGAACTGCGGCTACCACGCCGCACTCGAAGGAGGTCTATCGTAACCAAAAGCTCTTACGACGTAATGCCCTTGCGAGACTCCGTCGTCTTGACCCCTAAGGACTCCCACGCTCGCGGATGTCACCAGGCACTCCAATCCAAAACGAGTGACGGACTAATCGCCCTGTTGCTCTGTTCGGATAGACCTGCACATGTCAAAAGATTAGCGGATGCAAACAGGGCGCTCGACATTGCGAAGCAGGTTCCTATCGAAAACGTACAGCCACGCAGGAGGATGCGCCACTGGGTTGCAAATCTCAAATGCACGTATATGGCCCGCCCCGGAGTCATGTGCAGATATTCCGGGTTATTACTAGCGCTGGAATCCGTATCTCAGTCTTGGCCGCGGCGGATTCATGTGAGCAGTCATGTCTGACATCGTAAATGCTGCATCCTGCCTTACGAGCAAATTAAATAATCATTGGACTCGGTGGTATAAAAATTGAAAGCGCTTTAAACGCTGGCCTCAAATTTAAAATTAAATAAACCAACAGCCATCTCGAATAAGATGTTTGCTCGCTGAATGTGTGTGACACCTCTTGATTCTTTTATACAAAGATTTCGATGTGGATCTGAGTAGAAATATTATAAGCAGTAGTTTGCACTGCCTCTAGGCTTGCATTCATGATTTAACCGCAAAGATACACAAGTTTTGATTATTAAGATGAGCACCAAATAAATCTGACAAGAATGCTCTAATTTATTTCTTTTTCGAAGAAACCACCGTAATACGTTAGCGAGTGAAGCATGGGAAACAGCACTACTGAGGGATTTCGGGCCATAAATGGTGACCCTGAACAGCTCTGCAAGGACTTTTTGGAATTCTACGGGAACAATCTGAGCAAGTTGCTAAGCGTCGATAACTATGCCTTTCATCGGCACCTGTTTAATCTCTCCGTGCACGGTCTGGGCATCCTGAACTATCAAAACGAGTATATTTCTGGCGAGCGCCATTTTCTCCAGGCAGTCCTCGGATTGTCCGAATCCCCTGTGGTCCTCGATGTCGGTGCAAATGTGGGCAAGTATTCTAGGCTGGTCAAGAAGTGTAAGCCGAACGCAGCGGTATACGCCTTCGAGCCGCACCCGGAGTCCTACGCGACCTTGAGCGCCAGCGCGGCCGAAATGGACTTCGAAGCCTTCAACCTCGGCATGTCCGACGCTGAGGGTGCTTTGCCTATATTCGACTATGCCGACGCGCACGGCTCCTCGCACGCCACGCTATACAAGGACGTCATCGAGAAGAACTTCGGCAAGCCCTCGGCTTCCAGGCAGGTTCGACTGACAACCCTAGATTCTTTCCTTGCTGAGAAGCGTCTGGAATGCGCAACTCTGCTGAAGATCGACACGGAAGGCCATGAGTTGCAGGTGCTCAGGGGCGCAAGGGAATCGATCCTCGCAGGGCGCTTCGGAGTTGTTCAGATAGAGTTCAATGAGATGAACGTCTACTCAAGCACATTCTTCAAAGACATCATTGACATTTTTCCTGGGCACTACTTCTTCCGGCTTCTCCCTGATGGCTTGGCTCATTTGGGCGATTACCGGCCTCTGACCCATGAGCTGTTCGCCTTCCAGAACATCGCCATTTTGCCTAAGGGAAGTCCTCTGCTCGGGAAGATCAAAATTGCGAGTTGAGTGCGGGACCTCAAACTCGCCGGAGGTTTCAACCTTCTACTGGCACTAAGCGAGGGAGGTTTACAGACAAGCTCGGCATTTCAGCCGACACCCCCCCTCGTGAATGTTGGGTTCCAGATATGCAGTTATAATGACACCCGCTTGAAAGCTGGCGGATGAGGGTTAGCTGGATGCTATCCCATGCGAGGAGGCGTCCGGATTATCCGGTTAGACCCAAGGTGGGGAGAGACCCCGGAATCGCTACTGAAAAGAGCCATTGCGGCTCCTGACAGGCATCTTCGAGAATGGCTCATGGCGCTGTCGCTTGTGGCCGGTGGACAGTCCAGGACGAGCGTGGCCAGGAAACTCGGCAGGAATAGAAACGCCGTCACCACTTGGATACGGCGTTTCAACGACAGCGGCGTGGAGGGGCTTGTCTCGGGCTGGAAGGGCAATCCAGGCAGAATCCTAAGCCAGCAGGAGCTTGAAATCCTGGACAAAGCCGTGTCACCACATCCTCGGGAGGCGAGGTTTAAGACCGGACGCTGGACCGCGCCCTTGGTCCTGGCCTTCGCTCTGCAGGTTTTTGGAAAGAAAACCGCCGGGGAAACGGCTCGGCAGTACCTGCATCTTTTGGACTATCGGCACAAGGTTCCGGCAAAACGGTTCATCAAGGCCGACCCGCAAAAGCAAAGAGAGTTCGCGCAAGACCTTGAAGCCGTGGAGCGGCAGCGCTCTGCCAACTCGGTGACGGCCTACGTGGATCAGGGGCAGATCTGGCAGGAGGCGCTGCCGAGGAAAGGCTGGTTCAGAAAAGGAGTGCCTGCCGAGGTCGACTCTTCATCGCCAGGGAAAAAAGACACTGTTCTATACAGCGGTAATCAGGCCCAGAGGCAAGGTGGTGACCATGCAGGTCAAGCGTTTCGACCAGAATACCACGGCCAGGTTCCTGAAGAAACTCAGGCGCAGTCTGCCGAGCTACCGGATTGATATGGTTTGGGACAATGCGCCTTGGCATCGGAGTCAAGCTGTCAGGGATGAACTCCAGGCAAGCAGGATTCGAGAGCACCGCTTGCCGGCCTACTCCCCACAGATGAACGCCTGCGAGTACTTCATCAGGTGGGCCAAGGAGACCTTGTCCTACAACTACTGCTGGCAGAGCGTCGAGGCACTCAAGATCGCCCTTAGAGGCTTTGCCGTCTCCATCGCGAGCAAGCCAGACGAGGTCCTCAGCAGGTGCAGGCCTCAAATGCGCGGCTTCTGCGTCGCCTGACTAAGCATGTCCTTTACTAAGATGAACCTCTATTGCTGTTTATCCCGTGGTGGCTCACTGGGTGCTGTAAGGGGCTGCGGACTGGCATCGAACTATCCTGCGTCAATTGGTGTGGCATTGGGCGAAACGCTCTACCACATGCTTAATAAATGGGATGCGCCTGGAAAAAGTAAGCTCTTGTGCAGTTCAGCCAGTCCGTGCTTGCCACTACGGAAATTATGAAGGCTGTCCTCGGCAAGATTATTGCAAAAACGTACCATGACGAAATCGGTCCCATAGGCCTTGAGCAGGCAGCGGGCTGGCCAATTTCTAAAACTTGTTAGGTGGCTAGAGCTTGGATAATGGTCGTCAAGGGAAGACCAAAGGCTGCACCTCCTGAACTTGTGACATAAAGTCCAACGTCATGCTTTGAAGAGCGACAGTTGAGGCGGCAGTAGGTGGACTAAATTAACGCCTTTGATGTAGCCCGCCATTGCGAGCAGCGTTTACGAGCCCAAATTTTTGATTCTTGCCGGAAATACCGACGGACACAAGCGGATTGTGGCCACCGGGAGCCACATGATGTTCATCTGGCAACTCATCAAACTGGAGTTGGGGCTGCGTTGACTGTGGGAATGAACTCCTGCCTAGCCGGAGGACTCTTTGCTAACGAGCAGCATGGTTTCAAAGGGAGTGCCGATAATGCTCGACAGGAACGCTGATACTGGCAGGAGATCTGATCCCAGGATTGGCGCACTCAACTTAAGCATGGGCGAGTCGGCCAGGTCTTACCGCAACGGATTCCGGAGCGTAGGTCGATGAAGTTCCTACAAGTACTGACGTTCTATCCGGCATATTCCGAGGCCCTCTACGCGCGCCACCCCGCGTTGGCCCACCTGCCTTATGAAAAGCAGCTGAACGTAATCCTCAGAGACGGTTTCGGGGCCCTACATTATTTCGGGTTGCCCATGCGGGACCTGGGCTGGGATTCGCGCATTGTGCTGGCCAACGTCCCTCAACTGCAAGCCGCGTGGATGGCTCAGAATAACCCAGCGAGACTCGCCGCGGGCGCAAGCATAATTGATGTGCTGCGCCTGCAGATCGAGTCCTTTGCACCCGATGTGCTTTTTGTTTCGGATAGTGTCGCATTTCAATCACAATTCGTCAGAACTCTGGCCGTCAGACCGAGGATCGTCTCCGGATGGCGGGCTGCGAACATTCCGCCGGACACCGACTGGCAAGAATTCGATCTTATCCTTTCGCATCTCTCCGGGTGCAGAAAGAAGGCCCTAGAGCATGGGGCGCGGGAAGCCGAATTCTTCTATCCGGGCTTTCCTGGCTTTGTCCACGATGCGGTAAAGGATCAGACAGCCGATCTCGACCTGATTTTCTGTGGGCAGTGGACCCCGGAGCACGCTGCACGAAATCGGATGCTATTCCGCGCTGCCATGCAAGCCAGGAGCAAAGGCTGGAAGCTTGAATACCACCTGCACGTCAACAGCTCAGGCAAGATGTCCAGCGCTCTTGAATCCGTCATGCACTCTGCCAAATGGGGGCTCGACATGTTCAGAACCCTGCGCCGTGGCCGCATCTCCTTCAATGCCGAGATTGACCTAGCGGGAGGCGAGGCCGGGAACATGAGGCTTTTCGAAACAACAGGCGTGGGAGCCTTCCTGATGACCCAGCACCACGCGAATATCAGTCGATATTTTGAGCCTGACCGCGAAATCGTGACATTCGGCAGTGAAGAGGAGTTCCTTGAGAAAGCCGCCTATTACATCGAGCATGATGCAGAGCGGGAGGCGATCGCCGAACGGGGCATGCGGCGTTGCCAGACGGAGCATTCCCTAGAGAGCCGAGCGGCGGAACTCGATGCGATTCTGCGTAAGCGCTTATAATAGAATGCTTTATGTCAGGAAAATGAGTGGTGGAATGAGGAATGAAAATGCTTGAGAAGCAGTGCCCCTTATGCGCGAGCAAGGTGCGCAACCTTGTGGAGGTGTTCCAGTCCTCCGAGATCGTGGCGCTCTACAAGACGATACACGGCCTCGACGTCTCGGAGGATTTCGTTGGCGCTCCAGTGATACGCCTTTATCGCTGCCCTGTGTGCGACCTGTCATTCTTCTCGCCGCCTGTGGCCGGCTCCGCCGCTTTCTATGAAGCTCTGCAGCAGTTCCCGTGGTACTACATGGATGCCAAAGAGGAATTCGCGTTCGCCGCCAATCACGTATCTTCAGGCGACACACTCCTGGAGGTCGGCTGCGGCCGTGGAGCTTTCGGCCAGCGCCTCACGTGCAAGGAGTACGTGGGCCTGGAGTTCAATCCCAAGGCCGTGCAGGAGGCAGTCGCGCAAGGGCTGCACGTTCGCCGGCAGTCTGTGGAGGAACACGCCGCCGAGAGGCCGGGGCACTACGATGTCGCCTGCTCCTTTCAGGTCCTTGAGCACGTGACGGCCCCGCGCCCGTTCCTGGAAGCGCTCCATGCCTGCGTTAAGCCAGGCGGTCTGCTCCTGCTCTCGGTGCCTAGCGAGGACTCGTACCTCTCCATGATCGTAAACGAGGTCCTCAACATGCCTCCGCATCATCTCACGCTCTGGAGCGACGATTCGTTGCGTCGTCTGCCGGGTCTGTTTGGCATGTCGCTAGTGGAATTGCGACACGAGAAACTCCAGCCCTACCACACGAGGATGTTCTGCAAGGCGCTTCTGGTGGAGACCCTGCGCAGTGTCGAAGCCAAGGCGAAGCGCAAGATGCTCGATATATCTCCGGAGTACATGCGCCTTGAGGCGGCTGCCGCCGGATTGGCGCAGCACATGGCCGGCGTGCTGGACAGGTATCCCGTGCGTCCCGACGGCCATACCGTCATAGCTGTGTACCGCAAGAATTGAACGTAACGCAGCCGCCGGATTCGTGCGGATTCCAGTGTGCATGCTGCTAGGAGGTTCAGAGGGTGTCCAGGGAAATAGTACATAATGTGGATCGGCTATTAGTGGCAGGTCGGCGCTTGTTAAGCGCAGCTGGCGAGAGCAAAGAGGCGCGCAATTCCATTTGCGGTTTGCTTCATGATATCTGCGGCCATTGCCAAGAGCTCCTTCAGACGGGAATGGCCCGAGAATGCCTGCAACTGGTCATCAAAGCCAAAGCCTTCCGCCTACCTGTGCAGAATCTGGATCTGATACGGGCCATGGCCTTGTTGCTCCTTGGGCAGGCACCCTCCGCCGTAGAGGCTCTTAAGGAAGAGTTGCGTTATTTCCCCGAAAACGCCTCAGCAAATGCTCTCCTGATGGAATTAACTCAGATGGCGAGTTCTGGCCCATGTATAGTCGATGGGTCGGGCGAGTTCGAAGAACTCCATGCTATCGTGAAGCCATATACAATGGTTGGCGAGCAGCGACTCCGGGCGATATATACCCATGCGAAACGGGTATGTCGCGAGGGGCCTGAGGGCGCTTTCGTGGAGTGCGGCGTAGCTGCGGGCGGCAGTTCGGCGCTCATAGCCGCCGTGCTCAAGCGTCACGGCAAGAGCACAGCGCGGCTGTTCAGCTTCGATACTTTTGATGGCCTGCCGAGTCCTGGCGTGGAGGATCGCCACGGCGGCATGCACGCTGAGGAGGCAGGCTGGGGTGGTGGCACATGCGCCGCGCCATTGGAAAGCCTCCTCTCCGCGACTTCGTCACTTGGCGCGGCGGAGTTCGTCACGCCCGTCCAGGGTTTCTTTGAAGACACCCTCCCTCGCATGCGCGGAGTCATTGGCCCCATCGCCTTCCTGCACATGGATGGAGACTGGTACAAGTCAACACTGGATATCCTTACCAATCTTTATGACCAGGTCGTGCCCGGCGGATACGTGCAGGTTGATGACTACGGGTATTGGGAAGGCTGCCGGAAGGCTCTCCACGAGTTCACGAGCGGGCGTTGCATCGATCTTGCACTACACTCCATCGACGGAATAGGTGTATGGTTCACAAAGCGTTAAGTCAAAGCGTGGAAAGAAAGCTCCTCAACCTTGGTTGCGGCAGACGCTTCCACCCGGATTGGACCAACGTGGACTTCCAGGCCACCGGCCCCGGAGTCATTGCCTGTGATCTCAACAAGGGTATTCCTTTTCCTTCCGCCTCTTTCGACGTGGTGTATCATTCCCATCTCCTTGAGCATTTTCCCCGGCGCAAAGCGCCAGGGTTTCTGAGCGAATGCTTTCGCGTACTCAAGCCCGGTGGAGTCTTGCGTGTCGTTGTGCCTGACCTGGAGGACATAGTCAGAAACTATCTCCAGGCGCTGGAGCAGGCTGCTGACAGCGACCCTGAGGGTGAAGACCGCCACGAATGGATGACCATCGAGCTTCTGGACCAACTCGTCCGACATGAGCCGGGCGGGCAGATGCTCAAGCACTGGAAACGTGTGCCCATGCCGGCCGAGGAGTTCGTGATCGAGCGCATGGGCGCTGAAGTTCGCGGCGGTCTCGCGGGCTTGCGCCGAACTCCCGCAGTGCTCGATGACACGGGCGGCCGTCAAGAACCATCGGCTCTGGGCGCTTTCCGCCTCTCGGGTGAAGTACACCAATGGATGTATGACCGGATTTCCCTGACCAGGCTTCTGCAGGATGCGGGATTTGTGGATGTTGTCCGTCTGGGCGCAGGTGATTCGGCCATTTCTGGCTTCCAGGCCTATGGCTTGGACCTGGAGCCGGACGGTTCGGTGCGCAAGCCCGACTCGCTGTTCATGGAGGCTGTTAAGCCCATGCCCAAGCCCAGGAGGGCTCCACAGACACTCCGCTCGAAACCCCTCAAGGTCGCGCATTTCGCCCTCTGGGGCCATGGCGGAGCAGGTATCGCGGCTGCTCGTCTGCACGATGGTCTGCGCGCCACAGGCGTCGACAGCCGAATGTATGTCCTTTCCAAGCAGGGAGATGATCCCAGTATCGAAGTCGTTCCCTCGCGGCAGGGCGAACTTCTCCAGAAAAATGGGAAGATCGTCTCCCCCTCTCTCGCGCGACACTCCGCGCGCTGGCATGCCATATTGGCGCGGTATCCTAACCGCTCCCAGTATCTGGAAGCCTTCACAGATATCCTTTCGGACACGCGTTTGGCATCTCTGAAGGGCTTCCAGGATGCGGACATCATCAACCTTCACTGGGTCGGCGGCATCATCGATTTTGAGCACGAAGTGGAGGCCCTGGCAAGTAAGCCCGTGGTTTGGACCATGCATGACATGAATCCGCTGACTGGGGGCTGCCACTACAGCGGCGGGTGTGAGAGGTACGCCTTGAGTTGCGGAAGCTGCCCGCTTCTGGGCTCACTGGACAAACGCGATGCTTCCGAACGCATCTGGGCCAAGAAGAGGGCTACCTTCGACCTGCTGGACCTGACCTGTGTGACTCCCAGCAAGTGGCTTGGCGACTGCGCCGGCAAAAGTTCCCTGTGGCGAGGTAGGGCGAGGCATGTCATCCCTTACGGCTTGAACACCGACGTGTTCAAGCTCGGCAACCAAGAAGACCTGCGCAAGCAACTTGGGATTCCCAGGGACAGCTTTCTGGTCTTTTTCGGCGCTGAGAGCGTGGCCAACCAACGCAAGGGTTTCATGCACTCATTCAATGCCCTGCGTAGCCTCCGGGAACGCCTTGGCTCCGAGGGCATCGCCCTTGCCATCATCGGCCACTGCCCGAGCGAGCTTGCTGCGGCGTTGCCATTCCAGGCATACCAGTTCGGCTATGTGAACAGCCCCGAAGACATGGCCAAGGCTTACAGCTTGGCGGATGTGTGCATCCTGCCCTCCTTGGAGGACAACCTGCCGAACGTGGGCATCGAGTCACTGGCTTGCGGCACGCCAGTGGTTGGTTTCCGCATTGGTGGAGTTCCTGACATCGTGACGCACATGGAAACCGGCTACCTTGCCGGGGCAGGCGATGTGGGCGGCCTGTGCGACGGCTTGGTCTGGGCTCTTGAGCAGAAGAGAGCCGCGAACCCTGTGCGTCTGCATTGCAGAAAGCGGGCACTTGAGGAGTTCAACCTTCTCAAACAGGCAAAGGCATATACAGAGTTATACGAGAGCATTCTTGCGGAGAAGAAAAGATAGAGGTTATTAAGGACCCTTTCTAATGAAGGCCCTGGCATCACCTTGCGGTGGAATCTACGCTGGAGCGCAGACACCTTAGATTGCCGGCCAAGACAGAGGGCTGCGAATGAAGTCGCCCAGGGAATTCGACCATTCACTGACAAGCGTGGGGCTGTCCGGTCAATCGGGGCTACTCCAGTATACGACTTTGATAACGACGAGAAGAAGATCACCGCCCTTAAAGCTGATCGCGCATACATAGGCATGTAGATGCCAGCTTCTTCCAGGCGGCCAGCACCCAGGGGACATTTTGTGCCCACTAATCCCGTGTCTCTAAGGTGGACGCCTTTATCTTCTGCGTGCCCACGCCACTCAATGAGCATCGGGAGCCGGATTTCTCTTCGAGGAAAATGAGCTGGTGATCGTCGATACCAGGGGAAGATATTCCCAGGCGACAGACAAGGTATACAGAGCATAATTGACGTGTACTTGATAGGTCGAAGACGTCAGGTTGCGATACGCACCTCGACTGTTACATGGAAGTGTAACTACTCTTCTGCTTTTATCTGCCTTGCCTCCCTTAGGGCAAAGTGCTAGTACAAAATTCAGGCGTTAAGGGACTGCATGATGATGGCTTTTCTTGAAAGGTGCAGTTCTTAAAGTCGGTTATAGCTTCCCCCTACAGAAGTAGTGCCGAGTCTCCTCTTCGGCAACATAAAGGGACCAAAAGGCTGTAATCTCAAATGAGAGATACAGCCTTTTACTCTTTTGTAGCCACCAAAACGGCTCACTGGTGTGCAAGTCGAGGGTCCGAGTCCACGGTGCCCTGGATGACAATAGCCATCAGCAAGCCCCCCTCGCACCTGTTTCTCAAGCGCGACATCTATAACTTCCGTCTGAAGGTTCCGCCAGATCTCCTGCGCCTTGATGGCCGCTCGGAGTTGCGCTACCAACTCCGCACAGGCTTTGCTTCGGAAGCCCGCCGGCTGGCCATGCAGCTTGCCGCCGGGATCAAGAGCATCTTCGCCGACCTCCGCAGCTAGAAGAACACCATGGCCCGTTTGACTGAGCAGCCCCCCCCGCCCTGATCCGGCGATACATCAAGCGCTGTCTCGAATTGGACGAGCCCGCCCGCATTGAGCGGCACATGAACCGGAAGCCCGCAAAGACCATTGAAGACGTTGAGCGTGAGTTTGCGAACCTGGGCAGGTCAACGACCCAGGAACCGCTCGACCTCGCTGGCATTAGGCCGAGGATTGCGTACGGCGAAGACCGCTAAAAAACAAAAGGCCGCCTTGCGGCGGCCTCTTCTCGTTATCTCTTCCTAACTTCGGCTAATTCACACCACTGCCCATGCGGCCCCAGCGGATGTCGTTCATTCCGCCCCAGGACCAGTAGATGATCCAGGCCTTGCCCAGGATGGCACTACGGTCCACGGTGCCCCAGAAACGGGAATCCAGGGATTCGTCGCGGTTGTCGCCCATGACAAAATAACTGCCGCTGGGCACCGTGATTTCCGGCATGTTGTCGCGGGGGCCGGGCAGCGAACGCGGGTCGGTGTGCTGCACATAGGGCTCGTCGATCTTCTGGCCGTTGCGGTAGACCGCCTTGTCGCGGATCTCGATGGTATCGCCGGGCAGGCCGATGACGCGCTTGATGAAGTCCTTGGACGGATCCTGCGGGTACTCGAAGACGATGATGTCCTGGAACTTGGGATCGGCCAGAGGCAGGACGGTCATGTCCGTGAAGGGCAGCCGCACGCCGTATTTGAACTTGTTGACCAGCAGATGGTCGCCGATGAGCAGGGTATCGAGCATGGAGCCCGAGGGGATCTTGAAGGCCTGGACCACAAAGGTGCGGATGAAGAAGGCTAGGATCAGGGCGATGATGAGCGCTTCGACGTATTCCTTGAAAACTTTGGCTCTGGGATTCATTGAGTGTCCTTTCTCGCTTGTGCGGCGCGACGCGCTGCCGAAGAGGCGACGCGCGGATTAGGGATTAGTCCTCGTCGGCCTTCAGGGCGGCAAGGAACGCTTCCTGGGGGATTTCGATGTTCCCCATCTTCTTCATGCGTTTCTTGCCTTCCTTCTGCTTCTCCAGGAGCTTGCGCTTGCGGGAGATGTCGCCGCCGTAACACTTGGCGGTGACGTTCTTGCGCAAGGGCGCGTTGCGTTCCCGTGCGATAATCTTGTTGCCGATGGCTGCCTGTACGACGACCTCGAAGAGCTGACGCGGGATGGCGCGCTTGAGGCGCAAGGCCAGCTGGCGACCGATACGTGCGGTGTTTTCCCTATGTACGATGGTGGCCATGGCGTCGACCGGATCACCATTGATGAGGATGTCCAGCTTGACCATGTCCGAGGCCCGATAGTCGATGACCTCGTAGTCCATGGAGGCATAGCCGCGCGTCAGCGACTTGAGCTTGTCGAAGAAGTCGAAGACGATCTCGGCAAATGGCAGTTCATAGGTGATGATGACCCTGTTTGTAGACAGGTACCTCATGTCCTTCTGGATGCCGCGCTTCTCCTCGCAGAGCTTGAGCACGCCGCCCACGTAGTCGCCCGGCACATGGACGTCCATGCGCACGTAGGGCTCGAAGAAGGTCTTGATCTTGGTCGGGTCGGGCAGCTTGCTCGGGTTGTCGATATAGACTTCCTCGCCCTTGACGGTTTCGAGCTTGTAGACCACCGACGGCGCCGTGGCGATGAGGTTGGCCTCGAATTCCCGCTCCAGGCGCTCCTGGATGATCTCCATGTGCAGCAGCCCAAGGAAGCCGCAACGGAAACCGAAGCCCAGGGCCTGGGAGGTCTCGGGCTCGAAGGTAAAGGCCGAATCATTGAGCTGGAGCTTTTCCAGAGAGGCCTTGAGCGGCTCGTACTCGGACGGCTCCGTGGGATACAGACCGCAGAAGACCATGGGCTTGATCTTCTTGAAACCGGGGAACGGTTGGGGCGTGGGCCTGTCCGCCGTGGTGATGGTGTCACCCACGCGCGCGTCGGTCAGATCCTTGATGGAAGCGGTCATGAAACCCACATCGCCCGCACCCAAGCTCTTGACGGCCAGAGCCTCGGGCGAGAACACGCCCAGGCTCTGAACCTCGAAAGCCCGCTTGTTAGAGAACATCATGACCTTCTGCCCCTGGCGTATGGAGCCCTCCAGGATGCGGAAGAGCACGACGACGCCTTGATACGTGTCGTACCAGGAGTCGAAGATGAGCGCTTTGAGCGGCGCGTTGTCATCGCCCTGCGGCGGCGGCACGAGCTCCACGATGCGTTCCAGGACCTGATCCACATTCTGACCGGTCTTGGCGCTGACTTCCAAGGCATTGCTGCAGTCCAGCCCGATGATCTCCTCGATCTCCTTCTTGATGCGCGAGACGTCCGAGCTGGGCAGGTCGATCTTGTTCAGAACCGGGATGATCTCCAGGTTGTTTTCCAGGGCCAGGTAGACGTTGGCCAAGGTCTGGGCTTCCACGCCCTGGGTGGCGTCCACCACGAGCAGCGCACCCTCGCAGGCGGACAGGCTGCGCGAGACCTCGTAGCTGAAGTCCACATGGCCGGGCGTGTCGATGAGATTGAGGATGTAATCCTTACCGTCCGCGGCCTTGTATGGAATGCGCACGGACTGGGCCTTGATGGTGATGCCGCGCTCGCGCTCCAGCTCCAGTTTGTCCAGGAACTGCTCGCGGCGTTCGCGCACGCTGACCAGGCCCGTGATGTCCAGGATGCGGTCGGCCAACGTAGATTTGCCGTGGTCGATATGCGCAATGATGCTGAAATTTCGGATGTTCTTCATATGCCTCGCGCCCGAAGGTCGGGCGGGACTTTTAGCTTTTCGCCGGTTCCAGGCACAGCGCCTTGACTCGCGACGCGATGTGCGGAACGGCTGCGCTCACCTCGGGGCTCATGCGCTCGTCAAAGACTTCGGGGATATAGCCGGTCTGAATCACAACCACCTTCACCTCGATGGCCGTGTTCAGCGTGAGTTCCTTGAGCAGGTTCACGGTAGGGAACATATGCAGGGAGAAGTCGTTGACCTTCTTGGGATCCATGTGATCCACGTCGATCTCGAAAATCTCCCCCGGCTCGCGGCCGTGGGCCGTGGTGGCGTCGATAATGATAATCCGCTGGGGCTTGGGGTCAATGTTGATGAGGTCGAAGAGCATGGAGCGGATGGATGTGCCCACATCGAGCAGGGCTACGTCATCCGGCATATCCGGGTCTTTTTCCAGGAGTTCGATGACACGCGGCCCGACAGCGTCGTCGCCGATAAGAGTATTGCCGCAACCAAAGACAACCACCCGCGAGGTGAACATTTTGGACCAATCCATATCCGCGTCTCCCATAGGAAAATGCACCCCTCGGGGGCGTTGAACCCACACTTTCTACGGCATTTGCCAATGGGAGTCCAATCCTAATGGAGACCCAGGAGCCCAGGATCGCACAGCGCTAAACTGCCATCAACCGACTGTCAGCGGCCGTTAGGCAGGCACCTGCCCGCGCTTGGCAACCAAAAATGCAACACGGGCAGTCACGTTCCCACTAGCCAACCCAGACGCCATGCATTAGTTTTTCTAATCGCATAATCTCTCACGTGCGGCGCAATGCCGCTATTATGCCATATATGCAGACTTTGCCCCGCAAGACTTTGTTCTTGGCCCTGCTGGTCGGCATAGGCTACTTCCTGGGTGGCCTGTTCGGCACCGCCCTGAGCTTCCAGCCCGATCACATCGCGACCTTCTGGCCGCCTAACGCCGTTGTGCTCACAGCCCTGCTCCTCACGCCGCCGCGCACGTGGTGGCTCTATCTGGCCGTGGTATTCCCGGCGGAACTCGCCGCGGACGCCCTGGCCGGCATCGGGCCGGCCACTGCGCTCGGGTTCGCTGTCGCCAACATCATAGAGGTTCTCACCGCCGCGTTCCTGTTGCGCCGTTTCGCCGGGTTGCCCTTCCGCTTCGAAAGCCAACGCAATATCGCCCTGTTCCTCCTGTGCGCAGTGGGCCTCGCCCCACTGGTGGCGTCACCGGTCGGGGCCGCCACGGCCACGCTTGGGCTGGGCGGAGCGTTCCTGACCAACTGGGTGCGCTTCATCATGGGCGATGCCCTGGCGCAACTGGTCATCACGCCGGCGCTTATGTCTTGGATCGGCCTGGTTCGGAACGAGCGCACGTTGGCGCCCGCCCGTGCGGCCGAATTCGCCTTGGCCATGACTCTGCTCGCGTCTGTTTCCTGGATCGCATTCGACGGCCCAGGCGGGGCAGGAACCGGGGGCGTTCCCTTCCTGTTCCTGCCCCTGCCGATCCTGCTGTGGATCGCCATGCGCATGGGCGTCTGGGACACCTCAACGGCCACGGCGCTCGTCTCCATCATGGCCATCTGTTTTGCCGTGAGCGGCTCTGGACCTTTCAACGCGCCGGAGCCGGCACAGAATGTCTTCGGCCTGCAAATCTATATCGTTTGTGTTTTCCTGCCGCTCCTGTTCCTCTCCGCACTTGTCGAGGAGCAACGCCGCACGCGCGCCATGCTGCAGGCCTCGCGCGACGGGCTGGAGGAGACCGTGGCCCACCGGACAGGCGAGCTCGCCCAGGCAAACGCAGCTCTACAGAAGGAAATCAAGGAGCACAGGGAAAGCGAAGAACTCTTTCGCATGACGTTCGAACAGTCGCCCTTCGCCGCAGTCATGGTGAGTCTGGATTACCATATCTTGCGAGCGAACAGGGAGTTCTGCCGCATCACCGGGTACAGCGAGCAGGAACTTAGCAAGCTCACCATCAAGGATATCACTCAACCCGAGGATCTCCCGTCAAGCATCGCCAATGCGGATGCACTCCGCCGTGGCGATTTCGATCGATATCAGATGGACAAGCGATACATCCGCAAGGATGGCACGACCATATGGGTGCGCATCACCCCCCAGATCGTGCGCGACGCCGGCGGCAAGCCGCTCTATTCCCTGGGCATGGCCGAGGACATCACCGAGCGTAAGGCCACCGCCGAAGCCTTGCAGGCCAAGACCCAGGAACTCGACCGCTATTTCACGCTCAGCCTCGATCTCCTTTGTATCGCGGACACGGACGGCTATTTCCGCCGACTGAATCCCGAGTGGGAAAATACGCTCGGGTACTCGCTCGCAGAGCTTGAAGGCAAGCGCTTCCTTGACTTCGTTCATCCCGACGATATTGCCGCCACCGTAGAGGCGGCAACCTTGCTGGCCGCGCAGACGCAAGTCTCGAAGTTCGTCAATCGTTACCGCACCAAGAGCGGCGACTACCGCTGGATCGAGTGGAAATCCTATCCCGCGGGCAGCCTTGTTTACGCCGCGGCCAGGGACATCACCGAGCGCAAGGACCTGGAGGACGCGCTACGCGAAGCCAAGAGTCAAGCCGAGGCGGCCAACCAGGCAAAAGGCGAGTTTCTGGCCAATATGAGCCATGAAATCCGCACACCCATGTCCGGCATCATGGGCCTCACGGACATGCTCCTGGACGGCGAAGCCACGCACGCACAACGCAGGAGCCTGGAGCTCATACGTGGCTCGGCGCGTACGCTCATGTCAATTGTCAACGACATACTCGACTTCTCAAAGGTCGAGGCCGGGCAACTGACTATCGACCGCGAGGCCTTCGCCCCCCGCACGCTCATCGAGGAGGTCTGCGGCAGATTCGAGTATATGGCCGAGCAGAAGGAGCTGCGGCTCACCTGCGCCGTTGACGAGGCCGTACCGGCGAATCTCGTGTCCGACCCGAGGCGTCTATCACAGATAATGACCAATCTTGTGGGCAACGCCCTCAAGTTCACGCAGCAGGGCGAAGTATCCGTGCGCCTGCGTGCGGACACGGCGGACAAGCTCCTAACTTTGTCGGTGAGCGATAGTGGATCCGGCATCCCCAAGGATAAGCTGACCAGTCTCTTTCAGCGTTTCAGCCAGCTCGACAGCTCGCCAGCCAAGAAGGCCGCCGGCACCGGCCTCGGCTTGGCCATCTGCAAGGGCTTGGTCCAGGCTCTGGGTGGCGATATTCGCGTGGAGAGCGAATTGGGAGCAGGCAGCGTCTTCACCGTGCGCATTCCCATGGAAATCGCGCCACAGACGACCGTCGCAGGGTCTGTGAGTCTACCTTTTGCGCCTCAGTCCGGTTTGCGCGTCCTGCTGATCGAGGACGACCTCATAAACCAAGTCTACATGGATCACTTCCTGCGCAGGGAGGGCCACGCGCCTGCTCTCGCGGTCGATGGTTCAAGCGCCCTGACCGCCCTGGCTCGCGAGCGCTTCGACGTGGTGCTGACGGACATCGAAATGCCCGACATGGACGGCGTCGAGATCTTGCGGCGCATCCGCAAGGGAGAGGGAGGCCAGAACTCCAGCGTGCCGATCATCGCGCTGACCGCCCATGCCATGAAGGGTGACCGCGAACGCTTCCTGGCCATGGGCCTCGACGGCTACGTGTCCAAGCCCGTGGAGCTAGAGGAATTCAAGGCCGAGTTACGCCGGGTGCTGAATCTGGCCTGAGACTCCAGACCTGATCGCGCGGTTTTTCAGGCATCTGTCCTAACGCACATGGCATTCGAACTGGGAGAGGGCGCTGCCCTCTCCCATACCCACTCCCGGCAGGGAAATGGTTTCCCTGCACCCTCATTTCATTTGCATGTCGCCCTAGTGCGGATTGCTTTTAAGACGCCCGCTCCGGCGTTGACGGCGCAAGTGAATTGCGCCTACGCCTACGCGGCGGCAAGCCATGCCGAAGCATGGCTCGCAGAGCATTTTCAAAAGCAAAATGCTCTAATCGGCGTTGAAGCGGCTTTGCGGATAGGACTTCACCAGCCGGCCCTTGGCATCGAAGAGCATGACCCGGTGGTATTCCCAGTTGACGTTCGGATTGCTCTCCACGATCCAAGAACAGTAGGTGCGGCCGTCGGATTTTTCGTCGCAGGCAGCGGGCGGGCCCAACTCGGCTACGACCTCGTCGTAGGTCCTGCCCCTGATGGGCTGCATGCAGCCTGCCGCCCCGAGCAATAATGCCAGTGCGACGATGATGGCGGGCACCAAGGCCATGTGCGGGCAAGGCGTCGCAGCCATTTTGTGATCCTGCTTAAAGCGCATCAACCCAGCCAGCATCCGCAGGGCACGCTGCATTGTTATGGAGAATATGGCCGCCGCCCTAAGTCCAAGGCGGCCTGGGAGGGCGACCCCTCCCCAGGTTGCCTTGACGATGAAGCCTAAGCCATGTTCTGGGCGACGACCTGCCAGTTGATCAGCTTGTCCAGCACGGTCTTGACGTGCTCGCCGCGCTTGTTCTGGTAGTCCAGGTAGTAGGCGTGCTCCCAGACGTCCACCGTGAGCACGGGCTTTTGCTGCTTCACCAGCGGGTTCACGGCATTGGGGGTGGTGACGATCTCCAGCTTGCCCTTGTTGTCCACGAGCCAGGCGTAGCCGCTGCCGAACTGTCCCTCGGCTTCCTTGACGAACTTGTCGCGGAACTCCTCGTACCCGCCGAAGGAGGCCTTGATCGCGTCGGCGGCCCGGCCCGAGAACTCGCGGCCGCCCGGCTTGAACTGATTCCAATAGAAAGTATGGTTCCAGGCTTGGGCCGCATTGTTGAAGAGCTTCTTGTTCTTCTCCTGGTGGGCGGCGCGGAACACTTCTTCCAGGGGCATGCCGGCGTACTTGCCCCCGGCCACCATTTCGTTGGTGGTGTCGTAGTATTTTTTGGTATGCTTGCCGTAATGGAACGACACGGTACGGGCCGAGATGGTCGGCTCCAAGGCATTCTCGGGGTATGGCAGTGGCTGCATGGGGAAAGCCTCCTTCTTTTGCTGTCCCTGGGCCATGACCAAGGGCGTCCAGCCGGCCATGGCCGCACCCACCAACGCCGCGGCCGCCGCCGTGGTCTGGAGGAAGCGCCTGCGGTTCAAGCGTGCTGACTGCGTGTGCATGTTCACCTCCGCTCTCATGGGTTCCTGGTTTTCCCAGCATACGAAACTCGCACGGCCATGCCGGGCTGTCAAACCAACAACGCAGTTGGACAGCACACTATCGCCTTGGTCGGTTCTAATTCACAAATCCGCTGCAAATCTGTCATATTATCGAAACGCTTCTCGGGGAAAAGGAGACAAGACCCAAGCTGGACCTTGGTTTCACTCAATTCTCATAAGGAGAAGCCAACATGGATTGCCGCAACCGCAAACAATTTCTGGCGCGCCTGCTCCTGGCCCTGGCCGTGGCCGGCGGCGTGCTTGTGCTCGGCTCGACCGAGGCCATGGCCAAGGCCAAGTACGTATTCCTGTTCATCGGCGACGGCATGGGCTTGCCCCAGAGCAACGCCGCCGAGATGTACAAGGCCTCGCTGGCCGGCTTCGAAAAGCCTGGCATCGTCAAGCTGAACTTCAATGAGTTCCCGGCCCAGGGCATGACCACGACCTACTCCATCGACTCACTCATCACCGACTCGGCCGCGGCCGGCACGGCCATGGCCTCGGGCGTAAAGACCACCAACGCAGGCGTGGGCGTGGACGGCAGGAACAAGCCGGTCAAGACCATCGCCGAGATGGCCCGCGACGCCGGCTACAAGGTCGGCATCGTGTCCAGCGTGTCCCTGGATCACGCCACCCCGGCCGCTTTCTACGCCCACCAACCCACCCGCAAGAACATGTACGAAATCTCCATGCAGCTTTCGAAGAGCGGCTTCGACTACTTCGCCGGCGGCGGCCTCGTGGACCCCGAGGGCAAGAAGTCAAAAATACAGGGCGAAAAGGTCAACGCCATCGAAGCGGCCCGGAAGGCCGGCTATGCGGTAGTGAACGACGTGGCAGGATTCAAGGCCCTCAAGCCCGGCCAGAAGGCTATGTTCATCAATCCCCGCCTGCAGGACTCCCAGGCCATGGCCTACGCCATGGACAACGCTCATGGCGACGTGACCCTGGCCGACCTGACCGCCAAGGGCATCGAGTTGCTGAACAACAAGAAAGGCTTCTTCATGATGGTCGAGGGCGGCAAGATCGACTGGGCCTGTCATGCCAACGACGCCCTGGCCTCCATCAAGGACACCCTGGCCTTCGAGGACGCCGTGGCCAAGGCCATCGCGTTCTATAAGAAGCATCCCAAGGATACGCTTATCATCGTGACCGGCGACCATGAGACTGGCGGCCTTACCCTGGGCTTCGCCGGCACCAAGTACGAGTCCCATTTCTCCCGCCTGAACGGCCAAAAGATCTCCTACGTGGCCTTCGACGAGAAATTCGAGGCTCTTAAAAAGACCAACCCGCGCTTCGAGCAGGCCATGGCCATGGTCGAACAGGATTTTGGCCTCAAGGCCACGGGCGACGCCAAGGACCCCATGGTGCTCAAGGACTACGAAATGGCCTCCCTCAAGGACGCCTTCGCCCGCACCCTGGCTGGCGATTACGAGAAGTCCAAGAACGAGCAGGAGTACCTGCTCTACGGCGGCTACAACCCCTTCAGCGTGACCGTCACGCATATCCTGAACCAGAAGGCCGGCCTGGCCTGGACCTCCTACTCGCACACCGGCGTGCCCGTGCTGACCACGGCCATCGGCGCCGGGTCCGAGAAATTCAACGGCTTCTACGACAACACCGACTTGTTCCTGAAGATGACCGAGAACATGGGCCTCAAGTCCAAGATCATCTACCTGTCCCAGGCCAACTAGTCGAAGCGCCCCTGCATTTCGACGGCGCTGATAAAGATGCCTCCATCCCAACCGATCCGGCCGGTTCCTCCGGCCGGATCGGAACACGGGGTCCAGGGGATCGCACCCCCTGGCGGGAGGAGCTTGAGGAGGGCGGCGCCCTCCTCAATGCTTTGCAGTCTTACAAACAGCAGCACAGGAAGTTGAACGATGCTTTTCCCCAAAGCCGACCGCAAGCGCGACATGTGTTTGGCGCTTGCTTTCCTGATCCTCACCACGGTCATGCTCCTGCTGCCTTCGGGTTTCGAGGGCCGTCAACAGGGACCGTCCGAGCGCTGCAGGGGCGAGGTGCTGACCGTGGACAACAGCCACATGCAGCAGTTTGGCATCGTCAAGGCAGGCTTCCAGACCGTGGACCTTCGCCTGCTTGGCGGGCCCCACGCCGGCGCCATCGTTGAGGCCCATAACGAGCTGCTGGGCAAGATGGACATGGACAAGATTTTCCAGGTGGGCGACACGGCCCTGGTGGTCCTCTCCCTCTCCGAGGACGGAGCGATCGTGCGCGCCGTGGCCCAGGACCACTACCGTCTGGATACCGAACTGCTCCTGCTTGGCCTGTTCGCCCTGCTGCTGGTGGCCTTCGGCGGCTGGACCGGGCTCAAGGCCCTGCTGTCCTTCGTCTTCGCCGCCGTGGCCATCTGGAAGCTGCTCATCCCGGCCCTGCTCCTGGGTCACGACCCGGTCCTGGTCAGCCTGGGGCTCACGGCCCTGCTCACGGCGGTCATTATCTTCCTCGTGGCCGGAATAACGCGCATGGGCCTGGCCGCTTTCCTTGGGGCGTTTCTGGGCATAGCCACCTCCTGCGTCCTGGCCTTTTTGTTCACGGCCAAGCTCAAGGTCCATGGCGCGGTCATGCTCTTTTCCGAAACCCTGCTCTACTCGGGCTTCGGGCACTTGAACCTTACGCGCATCTACATCGCCGCCGTGTTCCTGGCCGCCTCGGGCGCGGTCATGGACCTGGCCATGGACGTGGCCGCCAGCCAGAACGAACTCGCCCGCAGGCGGCCGAACCTGACCCGCCGCGAGATACTCGCCTCGGGCCTGACCGTAGGCCGCGCCGTGGTCGGCACCATGACCACCACGCTCTTGTTCGCCTATTCCGGAGGCTACATCACCTTGCTCATGGCCTTTATGGCCCAGGGCATCCCGCTGGAGAACATCTTCAACCTCGTGTTCGTGTCCGCCGAAGTGCTCAAGACCCTGGTGGGCTCCTTCGGCCTGGTCGCCGTGGCGCCCTTCACGGCCCTGGCCGGCGCTCTGCTTCACGCACGCCAGACGCCACATTTGCGTTCCGTGGAGGTTGTCAGCCATAACATCTAACGATCGTACGTCAGGTTCAACAGTTTTGGGTCCGGCCATGGCGGAACGTCTGAATATGCCTTACACTTCAACATGCCCAAAACATCCCGACCAACCCGCGACCATGCGCACGCCATGACCCCAGGAGCAGAGGCGCGGCTCATCCTGGCGGAAAAGCGCACTTGGCTGGCAGTCATGCGCACGGGCATCGCTCTGTTGGCCCTGCCCATGTCCGTGCTCGGCCTGCTCGTGGCTTTCTCGAATTACTATAACCCACGCGGCGTGGTCTGGCTGCTCGTTCCTGTTTTGGTTCTGTGTACCCTGCTCATATCGGCAGGCGTCTATCTCGTGGCGCGATCCTTCATTCACCTGCATCGCGACGATGCCAGACTGCAGGATCTCAAGCGCAGACGCCCGGAGATTTCCAAACTCGTGGATTAATGAGCTGGGGCCGACGCAGCCTTGGACCCGGCAATTCGTTCGCGCGCTGTTCCAGGCATCTGTTTTCAGGGTGAATTGCCGAGCGCTCCGCCATCTCCTGCAAACTTATATGGGCAGAACTGTCCATCCTGGCAGTTGCCGAATCTATAATTCGCGGTGAGATAAACCCTTGATTTGGCCGTGCGACCGGCAAGCTGCTCGCGAGCCTGTTGCACGGCCAATCGGCTGTGCTATGGTGGCGCGAAAATACGTGCCGGCCGGGCCTGGTCGGCTGGAAAGGGGAGGCAGCATGGCCATGGTTTTCGACGACAGGACAGACGCTGGACGGAAGCTGGCCGAACGGCTGGGCGAGTACAGGAACAAGCAGGACGTGCTTGTGCTGGGCCTACCTCGAGGTGGAGTGCCCGTGGCCTACGAAGTGGCCGAGCACCTTGGCGCGCCCCTGGACGTATTTCTGGTGCGCAAGCTGGGTGCGCCCGGCAACGAGGAGTTCGCCCTAGGCGCGATCGCCACGGGTGGGGTGCGGGTCATCAATGATTACGCGCTACGGCAGATGGGCGTGTCCACCGAGGCCTTGGCCGCGGTTGCCGCCCGCGAGCAGCGCGAGCTGGAGCGCCGCGAGTCGTTGTACAGGGGCGACGAGGCGGAGCCGGACATCGCCGGCAAGGTTGTTATCCTGGTGGACGACGGCCTGGCCACGGGCGCGACCATGCGCGCGGCGGTGCTGGCGGTCAAGGTCAAGAAACCCCAAAAAGTTGTCGTGGCCGTGCCCACGGGCTCGGCTGAAGCCTGTCACATCCTGAACGCCGAGGCCGACGAGGTGCTCTGCCTGGACGTGCCGACGCACTTCGGCGGCGTGGGGGCCTGGTACCGCGACTTTGCCCAGACCAGCGACGAGGAGGTTCTGAACCTGCTGAACAGGGCCAGGCAGCGCATGGCGGCCTGAACTGCGCTGGAAGACAATCGAAGGACTCTCACCAATAAAAGAGCCTCCGGCCCGAAGGCCGGAGGCTCTGGCGTGAGTGACAGCTCCCGATTGCGGCTTAATGGAAGGCGGACTGGATGCCGAAGGGATCCTTGATCTCCTGCTCGGGTTTGCCCATGAGCTTCTTCTCGCCGCGTTCATCCACGTACTTGGCCAGCTCCAGGTCGATGGTCGCGGGCACCTGCACGCCGCCCTGGGCGAGCATCTGGCGCAACAGACCTTCGGACTTGCCAGCGAAGGCCACGGAGTCGCCCAGGATGCGCAGAGTCTCGGCGGGGTTGTGGAAGCCCACGGAGTTCTCGGCGCCGATGAAAAGCTGGCGATAGAAGGCCTGCTCGTAGAACTCCTTGGCCTGGTCATAGAGCGCCTGGTCGAACTTCGTGCCCTGCTTCTGGGCATTGTGGGCCGCTTCGAAGAGCTTGGCCGCCGTGGCCGTGCCGTAGCCGGCGCGGAGCATTAGCGAGATTGTGCGGTCCTGGATGTTGATGACGCGCTGCTTGAGCCAATCGGTGCTCTCCGCGTGGCACTGGCCGCAAGCACGTAGGTCAGCCTTGAGCGGGCTCATGACGCGGTGGTCCGAGACCTTGTACACGCCGACCTTGGTGTAGGGCATGTGGCAGTCGGCGCAGGAAGCGCCGGCCTGCCAGTGAGTGCTCTGGTTGGAGAAGAGCTCGAACTCGGGGTGGCGCATGAAGGCCATCTTGAAGCCCGTGACCTTCTGGGTCCACTCCTTGTTGTTCGGGTCGCTGCGAATCTTCTGGATGATGTTCTCGACGCTGATATTGCCCCATTTGCTCGTCTGCCAGGGGAAGTAGATGCCGTCGGACTTGCCCTCGGGCGTCTTGGTGATGTTGTAAGTCACATGGCACTGGGCGCACACGGCCGAGCGCATCTCCTGGTGCGAGAGCTTCTGCGGGCTCGTGCCCATGGCATCCATGGCCTTGACCAGGGTGAAGCCCCGCGAGATCTGCAACGTCATGTCCTGGTTGTTGTGGCAGTCGATACATGCCACGCCCAGTTCACGGTTCTTCTCGGGGATCTGGGCCACGACCTCCTTGAAGGGCTTCATGTAGTAATCAAGGCCCATTTCCTGCTCCAGCTTGGGCGCGTAGGGCGTCTTGCAGGTCAGGCATACGCCGCCAGCTCCGACACGCTTGGCGTCGATCTCCAGCTGGTCCTTGAGCATATTGGCGTGGCCGCGGGGTTCGTTATATTCGATGCCGAAGCCCCAGCCGTTGAACAGCAGGGCCATGTACGGGTACATGGACAGCTTGTCGTAGGTGATGTTGTCGGCGTCGAAGCCCATCTTGTACTTGCTCTTGCCCGGAGGCGTGGGCTCCTCGGTCTGCTTCCAGAGGTTGTACTCCACCGGATAGGCCTTGCCCCAGACCTCGGGGTCGACCGTGCCGTCGGGTATCTGCACGGGCTGCACCATTTGCGGCTCATCCGGCGCGCAGGCCCAGAACGCCGCGAGCACGACGAACAGAGCGCCAAGCCCAAGCAATTCCCTCTTCTTCCTGACTATCATGATGATCCTCCCTGGCTATTATCCCTGCCCTCTCGCGAGGTTTTCTACAACGTCATCCTGGGACCGGTCAGCTTGTGTTGCAGCTGACGATGGCAATCCCAGCACTTGCGGTCCTTGTTCATCATCCTGTCCACGGTCGCGGCATGGCAGCGGATGCAGTTGTCCTGCACGAATTCCTGGCCGTGTTCGGAAATCTCGATGCGCTCCGGGACATTTCCGGAATAGAAGAACAGCACGTCCTTCATGCCGTCGATGGATTTCCAGGTGTAGTACCAGGCCACATTGTCGTGCGGCAGATGACAGCTCACGCACTGCTCGCGGCGGTGCGCGCCCTGATGCGACCAGGCCTCGTACTCCGACTGCATGACGTGGCATGACGCGCAGAACTCCGGCGTCTCGGTCTTGGCCATTAAATGCGGCGGCCCGAAAGCCAGGAACAGTCCCAAGGCGGCCAGGACCACGCCTGCGACGAGCAGATACTTCAGCTTCAAGAAACCCTTCAATGCCATAGCAGCCTCCCTTCCCATCCCAGGCCTGTCGGAGCAGGCCCAGGCACAGCATGCGGCCCGCCGCGCCCCGGCGGGCGCGCAGGGCCAGGCGAGGGAATTAGCATTTCTCTCATCCTGCCCTCCTATCGATCTTGACTCGCGTGCCTATCCACGCGGCGACTAGGTTCCTCACGTTAGAAACTAATGTAGACCAAGGCGGAAGAGAGACGCAGCTTTTTTTCAGTCTCTAGAATTTGACACCGGAGCCATAAGCATGCGCGCCAGGATGGACAGCAGGCCCTGGTCCCGGCAGTTGCAGCGCAGCTCGATCTCCTTGAGGTAAAGATAGTAGGTCTGTGGCGATAGGCAGTGGTAACGGGCCATCCAGGTTTCGGCGATTTCCATGAATCCGCCGGCACGATCAAGGGGCAAGGCTTGGCCTACGAACCTGTGCCCGAAAGCGCCCCGAGCACGCTTGCAGCAGGAAAAGATCAGGCCCTCATGGCCGCGAAAAGGTCCGGTATAGAGCAGTGTCCGCCAGCACTTGAGGGGCAGGTCCATGCTGAAAACGTCCCTGGCCTTGGCCAGGGCGAACAGACGCACGCGCACTTGGCCGTTGTCCCGGGTGACATGGAATACGGGCGAACGGCACTGCACGCAGTGCATCTGCACGTCCTCGGTACTCACGTTGGGACAGAAGGAGATGGCCTCGCCGCGCTCGTCCAGAAGCAGCGCCGCCTCATCGGAATTTGCGGCGAGAATGGCCAGGCGCACGGTGTGGCAGGCCTTGTAAGCCGTGGCGTAGCTCAGGCCCAGGCGTTGGGCCATGTCCTCCACGGGCAGGCCCTCGGCGAAGTAGCGTAATAGCGTGAGCCAGTACTCGGGCGGCAGCTTGACCCGGTCCAGCCAGGTTCCGGCGTACTCATGGAAGGTGTAGCGGCAGCCCCGGCAACGAAAGCGGCCGTCGCGCAGCGCGTACGCGCCCGACTGGCCGCAACGCGGGCAAGATACGGCATCTATCCCGCGCAGGGCGCGAAAGAAGGACGTTGCCGATGCTCTCGTGATGCGTTCCGGGGCGCATTTCGCCTCGGATGCATTTGCGTGTAGGACTGCCTCCATTTCTCCGATCCCGACTGCTGAATAAAGCGTCCGGCAGGACACATGTATTATTAGCATGGAACGCAGGCAGGAGGAAAGCTCGACGTGCGGGTTGGAGGAACTATAGGAAAGCAATGGGCATGTCTTATGCGGCTTGCTGACGCGGGTGCGGAAAAGATCACAAGTTTTCTGGTCCGACGGATCGGTCCTGGTGCATCGGCACCAAAGCCGCCGAGCTCCCAGAACACAGAAAAACGGGCCGGGGAGTTATCCCCAACCCGTTCCGGTTCAGTCTTGCCCGTGACGGCGCAGCCTACTCGTCCTCCCAATGGATGCACTGCACAGGGCAGGTATCCATGGCCTCCTCGACTTCTTCCTGGCTGGCGCCCTCCACGTCCTTGACATAGGCCTTCTCAATCTCCGGGTCCATGGCAAAGGCGCCCGGTGCGATCTCCACGCAGGATTCGCAGGCAATGCATTCGTCCTGGTCTACATAGAACTTGCGAGCCATTGATGCCTCCTTGGCCTCGGACGCCCTGGCGGCGCCGATTTCGGGATTACGCCTCGTGCGCCCTGGTTCTAAAACTTCGCCGCGAGCCTGTCCTGCTCCACGGCTTTACCTTGCCTCGTAATAACCATTTCTTTCACCGGAACGTCAACACCCGACACACGCAAGGCGGCATCCACGATCTGAGTCAGCGTGCCGCAGCAAGGCACCTCCATGCGCGCGATGGTCAGGCTGCGGGGCCGGGCCTCGCGGAAGATGGCGGCCAGACGCTGCACGTAATCCTGGGCATCGTCAAACTTGGGGCAGCCGATAAGCACCTTGCGGCCCTTGAGCAACTCCTCGTGGAAGCTCGGGTAGGCGGCCGGCACGCAGTCGGCGGCCATGAGCAGATCCGCGCCCTTGAGGAACGGAGCGTGGGGCGGGATGAGCCGCAACTGCACGGGCCAGTGGGTCAGCTCCGACTGAGCCGGCTCTTGGCGCGGCTCGGCCTTGGCGACCGGCTTGCGCGCGAACTTTCCGCCGCTGCACGGGCAGCCGCCGGACTGCTCGCCGGGCTCGACCGGAACCGGCTTCTCACGGCTGAAGTCCTGGATCATGCTGCCGGAGCAGCCGCAACCCATGGTCTTTGGCATAGCTTGGGGCATAGCTTGGGGCGTGGCTTGGGCCATGGTCTGGAGTTCAGGCTTGGCCGCGGGCTTCTCGAAGACCTCGACCTTGCCGCCGGGGCAACCCTGGGCGACCGTCCTGGCCCCGGCCTTCTCGGCCTCGGCCGTGCGGCGCACGTGCTCCATGGCGGCCTCCTCGTCGAACTCCTCGGCCTCGCGCTCGATTACCTTGAGGGCATCCTGCGGGCAATGCCCCAGGCAGGCACCCAGGCCGTCGCAGTACAAATCCTTCACGATGCGGGCCTTGCCGTCCACGATGGCCAGCGCGCCCTCGGCGCAGGACGGGATGCAGTTGCCGCAGCCATCGCACTTTTCCTCGTCGATCTGGATTATCTTGCGCAGCACCTTGTTCATGGCTTTCTCCTTCCGGCTTGGAAATATTTGGTCGGAACCTATGTTCCGCTCCCTGTCGTGACTCCTATCTAACTCCTTATCGGCGCGCGTGAAGTGACGCAGGTCACGCTCAGGCAAGATTTTTCCTGTTCGGGAAAGCGAATCCATAAAAAATAGATATTCGGCTGCGAATACGAGTCCGATAATCCAAGAACAATACATTTCAATGAAATCACACAAAGCGGGCCAGGGGGACAGACCACTGGGGCCGGTAAGCGCCCTGTCTGGAAATGGTCCTTTGCAGGTGAGCATGGTGAAGGAGCCGCCCACTTCCAGCGCGCCATGCAATGATCGGCTTACCCCGCGGCTTGCAATTATCTGTTTGAAGTAATTCAGCCCAACCACTGTGTCACTGCGAGCACCACACTGTCTCCACTTTGCCAAGCTGCCGACAGGCAATGTGACGGCGCTTGAACTCATTCCAGACTGCCAAAGTCGTTATCGCGTCAGCCCAGATGATTGCTCTTTCATCAACGGCATGGAAAACGCATATAATCTTGTAGTAAACCTATTATCTTTTTGAAACTTGTAGTTGAACGTCGTTTTGGCTTAGTGTACTGAGCATCATCGTGAACCGACAATTCACTAAATGCACGTTCAGAGCTATCGCATGAATTTGAGCATCCATTTCTCGGGGATAGACATGCTGCTTAGTTGATTTCCATGTTAGGGGGAACGTATGGGATTGGTCCTCAAGTTGAGCAAGGATACCGTCATTCAGGTTGGAGACAGGATCCAGGTCCTGTACAGGGGCAATCGGAAAACTATCGTCGTGGATGGCCAGATCGAAGTCTCGTTCAACGAGAAGAAGGTCTGGATCGAAGCGCCCGAGAGCGTGCAGATCGTTCGGGAGTCCCTGAATCCCGATCCGCGACAGTCCGTCGATTAATCCATCCCGCCTTTCGCGTTGGTTGAGCCGAGTTCATCCAATGCGCGAATAATCCGTCTCTTGCGGAAGCTAGCCGACCTGGCCACGCTGCCCGTTCGCACTAGACTGACAAACCGGTCGGTTTTGCCAATCTTCAGCGTTTTTCCAGCACCTTGAAGAGCACTGTTGGGTGGCGAAGCAGTTTATTCTTATTCTGCGCTGGGTCGATGCCCTCAACGTTTCATTTCGCTGCTGTAGCCTTTGCCGCTTTATTCGTGCTACCTTGGTTCGGTATAGGTTGCATCCATATCGAACCAAGGAGTCCACACATGAGAACATTCCCCATCCTGCTTTCCACTGTTGCTCTAGCCGCCATGCTCTCCGGATGCGCGACCCCACTGCCCACAGGGGCCATATACACCGGAGTCACCATGCCTTCGGCGGCCACGGCTGAACTCAGCACGGACAAGAAGGGCACTGCCCAGTGCATCTCCGTGCTCGGCCTAGTCGCCGTCGGGGATTGCAGCATAGACACCGCGGTACGCGACGGCGGCATCACGAAGATCAGCCACGTCGACTTCAGGGCGAAGAACATCCTGGGCGTATACGGACAATATACGACCACCGTATACGGAGAATAAGCAGCCGGACCTGTTTTTCGTCCGCCCAAGGTTCCTGTCGAAGCAATCCGTTTCGCCTGGAGGCAGCGCATCCAAGTCAGGAGACAGGTCTCCGAAGGCGCGCAATTGTCAATTGTAGCAATGCGCACATGAAATGCGCGGTCCAGGGGGCCGTGGTCCCTGGTGGTAGGGTCTGGGGAGGGCAAAACCTTCTCCGGTTCCTAGAAGAAATGCTTCAATCAACGCCAAGCGGCCGGGAACCCTATTCAAGCAGGGTTCCCGGCCGCCGAAAACAGTCACGTCGTCCCGCACTCAGCACGACCCCAAGCGGTGGGCCAAGCGCAGCACCTTACGAAAAGAGCTTTGAAGGAGCGCTCTCGGCTACTTGGCGATCATGGCGCGCAGTATCTCGGCGCAGTTGCCTGCACTGTGGCTCATGTCGTCCATGCGCTGGATGAAATGGATGAGCTGGTAGATGTCCTTGAAGTCGCGGTCCTGGTTGTAGATGGCCGAGATGAGCGGACCCTTGGCCTTGAAGACCTTGTCCTTCTGGCGGCGCACGGTACGCAGCTTGTCCTTGACCGCGGAGCGGTCCAGCTCCTCGACGTAGATGAAGCGGATGGTGGACTCCAGGGCCGGCCCGAGCATAGTCACGGTGGTCATGACCTCGTCGATGAAGAGCACCATGGGCTTCTGAAGCTCCGCCGGCACATCCACGGCGCGCATGGCCAGCCAGGACACAGCCTCCTGGGCCGCGTCGAGGATGTTGTCCTGGGCGCTCGTGTAGTTGAGGAAGAGCGTCTTGTCCACGGGCATGAGCAACCGGCGCGGCATTTTGTTGCGGATGGAGCGCTTGATCTTGTCCGCTTCATTCTCGAGCTTGTCCACCTGTTCCACCAGTTCCTGGAACTCCCGGCATGTGCCGCCTGAGAGGTAGCACTCCAGTGACTCGCGGATGAGGTCCACGCAGGCGTGGATCTTCTGGTAGTGGTCGATGAGCCCGTCCAGTGGCGACGTGGGGGTCAGCAGCCCGAACATGGGCAGACGCAGAAAACGCATGAGAACCTCCGGGTAGGCGGCAAAAAGGCCGTCCGCCTCGAATATATTTCTTCTTAGCTCACGATCCAGTCAAGAATGCGATAAATGAGCACGCTGGTGAAGGCCGCCGCCGGCACGGTCAAAACCCAGTAGATTACGATGCGGCCCAGCACGCCGAAATCCACGGCCTTGAAGCCGCGAGCCAGGCCCACGCCCGTGACCGCGCCAACGGCCGCGTGGGTGGTGGACACGGGCAGGCCCAGGTTGGAGGCCAAAAGCACCGTAGTCGCCGCGCCGATATCAACGGCAAAGCCGCGGGTGTTGGTCAGGGTGGTGATTTTTTCGCCCACCGTGGCCATGACCTTGTGTCCCAGCAAGCCGATGCCCAGGGCGATGCCCAGGCCGCCGATCACGAGCATGAAGATAGGCACCTCGGCCTTGGTCGCCAGCATGCCGGTCTTGGCCAGCACATACACCGCGGCCACGGGACCGATGGCGTTGGCCACATCGTTGGCGCCCTGGGACAGGGCCACATAGCACGAGGTGAATATCTGCATCTTGCGGAAGACCTGCTCCACGCCTTCGGCGCCTGCGGCCGGGTCGGGCACGAGCTTCTCCAGACCGCGGCGGGTGACTATCCAGGCCGCGGCCATGACGACAAGGCACACGGCCGCGGCGGCGCCCAGGCTCAAATCCAACCGCTCGCCGAAAGGAGTCTTGTAGAAAAAGGAGATCATGATGAGCCCGCAGGTCAGGGCCATCCAAATAGCTCCCCATTTCTTGGACTGGCGGATAAAGTCGTGGCTGACAAAGATGGTCTTGCGGATGTGCGAAAAGACAAGGAATCCTATTATGGCCGCGAAGAAGGGCGAGATGATCCAGGACATGACGATGCCGCCCATCTTGAGCCAGTTCACCACCTCCGGCCCTCCGACCAGGAAGCCGAAACCCAGGATGGCCCCCACGATGGAATGCGTGGAGGACACGGGCAGCGAGGTGAGCGTGGCCACGAGCACCCAAACCCCGGCAGCCAGCAGGGAGGAGAACATGCCCAGCGTCATCACGCGCGGGTCGGTGATGGCCGTCGGATCGATGATGCCCTTGCTGATGGTGGCTGTAACTTGCGAGCCGAGCAAAACCGCGCCGACGAAGTTGAGCAGGGCGGCGATGAGCACTGCCTGTCGTACGGTAATGGCCCGGGCGCCCACGGCCGAAGCCATGGAGTTGGCCACGTCGTTGGCGCCAAGGGCGAAGGCCATAAGCAAGCCGCCGCCCATGGACAGATAGAAAAACAGATCATAGAAATCCATTTCCACTCCCGAGAGGAAACGCGGCACGGTTCTCCGCAGCCGCGCGAATCTGGCAAGACAAGGAAAAAGCTCCCACCCGGGAGCCATGGAGCTCGCTGGCCTTGATGCCAGCCTAGTCTGTCACCATTTCGAGATCTGCTCGTAACATTCTTGATCGCGCCTCGTCCATTCCTTTCCAGTATCTGTCAGGGCTCACGGGCTAAACCGCGTATGCACGAGAATGCTTTTCCTCTCGTGGCGAGGGACCATGCTGCCGAGTAGCCATAGCTGGGCAGAAATGCAGGCGCTTTGTCTTGGTCCTCGATCAGGCAAAGGCCCTTTAAAGGTTTTGGGCGACAAGCTGGCCTTTGGCGGCAGGCGAGGGCTGCATCGTCGCCGTGTCCAGGCGGCCGTGGAACTTGACAGCCTCGGGAAGGAGTGCCACTCCCGCTACAGGCGGGCACGGACCAGCCAGTAAGGTTATGCCCTGGCTGGCGGGCTCAAGACAGCAGATCCGTGCTCAATGATATTGTGACATGGACCGTTTGTCTGCACATTCTCATACCATGGGACTCCTCAGCGTGAACAAAAACCGGGACGGCCGCTGCCAAAGCCTGGAACTGGACGCCATCCCCCGGGAGGTCACCTCCTGGGATCAGGAGGCCTTCTTGCGCTGTACCAGCAGCGAACTGACCGAGGTGGAGCGCCAGCGCGTGCTCGTCCCCGAGCGCAGCTTCCCCCAGCAGGAAGAGATCCTGGCCGTGCACTGGCACCCGGAACACGTGCCAATGGATCTCATCGTGGGCCGGATGCAGAAGCTCTATCCCAACCGGGGCGACCAGCTCATCATCCCCACGCAGCACAACACGCTCCTGAGCCTGGGCGGCTTCGCCGGTGTGGAGGTGGACTGCTACTCCCGCGGCTTCAAGCGCAAGGTGCAGCTTCTTCTGCACTTCGAGGAGGCCAAGGTGCGCGAGGCCACGGTGCTCAGGAACATGCTGGCGCACACCTTCAAGTACCGCTCCTCGCAACTGTTCGAATACATTCAAACTGTGCTGGACCCTATCTTCGAGGACCGCGTTCAGCGAGCCGCCGGCAAGACGAACTCCGACGAGGATATCGTCGCCTTCACGCGCATCCACGTGGCCAAGCTCCAGCAGCTCATCGAGAACAACTGGGCGACGACTCCCAAGGAATCCATCAAGAACAAGCTCGTGAGCAACTTCTTCGAGGAGCTGCGCGCTTTATACGACGACCGTATCGTAAACAAGGCCCAGGTTTTCCTCAAGGCGGCCAAGGAAGTGGTCAAGGAGCATTTCTCCCTGACCTACTTCTACAGAGCCTCGGAGATCATCGAGGAGGCCCGCTCCCTGGGCGCGGGCATCGTCATCCCGCACCCCGAGCAGTTCTGGCCCATCCTGCTGGCCGACTATGACGTGGACGGCATCGAGGTCTGGAACCCGCAGTCGCGCGAGTACACCGAGTTCCTCATCACCGCGGTGCAGCGCCAGAACAGGTTGCGCGGACGCACTGACCGGCCCGTGCTCGTGTTCATGGGCGATGACTGCCACATGGGTGAAAAGCTCAAGGCCCCGGAACTGCGCGACCCCGAAAAAGGAGGCCGCGAGGTTGGCCTGCAGCCTGCTTGGGAGGATCTGTCCATCAGCAAGCACCTCATCGTTCAAGGCGTCAGCCGAGCCTCCATCATCGAGGAATATCGCGCCCGACTGACCTCATAGGGCAGGCCAGACGCATCGCGGTCCATACGGCCGCACCACCACCGAACCCGCTAAGGAAGCGTGCATGTCCAACCGGTTCCGTTACGACGCCCTGCAGGACAGGGAGGCCATAGTGGCCTACCTGGAAAGCCTCACCGAGGGCATCCGCCAAGGCCATATCGAAATCAGCCACAAGGGCGAGACGCTCGTGCTTTCGCCCCAGGGGCTCATCGACTTTATCTTCGAGGCCAAGGTCAGCGAGGACGAACGCAAATTGGCCATCAAGCTGCGCTGGAAGGAGTGCCCTCAAGAGGGGCAGAACACACAGGACCCCCTGGTGCTCAAGCCCGGCAAAAGGGCGAATGATGTATGAAGGTTCTGGAAGAAAATTTCCGCTTCATGATCCTGGAGGTAATGAAGCAGGTGGAGAGCACTCTGCGACTTCTCGACACTCCAGGAACCGTGTCCATCGAGTCCATCGAGAGTCGTGACGATTACATCGACAATCTGAAGAGCGTCATCGAGAACGACTGCTTCTCGCACATCCACAGGCAGCCCCTCGGCAAGCGCAACGTGGACCGCATCAGGGCCCTCAATGTTGTCACTTCCAACCTTGAACGGCTAGCCGACCACTGCGTGAACGTGGCGCGCCAGACGCCGCACCTTTCCGAGCCGGCGTTCTTTCAGAAGTACGATTACCGGCCATTCTTCCAGGAGGTGCTGACCGCCCTGGATCGGGTGCACTCGGCCCTGACCAGGCAGGACATGTCCCTGGCCTTCAAGATCTGCCGCGCGGAATTCACCCTGGATTCCATGTACAAGCAGCAGTTCGACCGCATTCTGGGCGAGCTGCGCTCGGGCAGCGAGACTGGCAACCTGGTCACCACCCTGTTCATCTTCCGCTATCTGGAGCGCATGGGCGACGCGCTGTTGAATGTGGGCGAGGCCATCATCTTTTCCATTACCGGCGACAAGTTCAAGATCCACCAGTACAACGCCCTGCGCGAGACCCTGGGATCCAGGGGCGAGGACGCGGTGCCGGCTCACGTGGAATTCGAGTCCATCTGGGGCACGCGCTCGGGCTGTCGCATCGGCAAGGTCAACAAGCCCCAGGACGACGAAAAAGGCGTCAAGCAGAGCCTCATCTTCAAGGAAGGCAACCGCAAGAAGCTGCTGCAGGAAAAGGCCAGCATCGAGCGCTGGGAAGCCATCATGCCCGGTTTGCCGCCAAAGGTGCAGGCCCTGCAGGAAGAGGGCGCTTCGGTCAGCCTGCTCATCGAATACCTGGGCGGCTGCACCTTCCAGGACCTGGTGCTCACGGCCGAGCACGACGTCTTGGAGAACGCTCTGTTCCTGGTCACCCAGACCGTGAGCGAACTATGGGAGGCCACCCTCAAAAACCAGCCCGCGCCGGCCTCGTTCATGCGTCAGGCGCTGGCGCGCATGACCGACGTCTACCATCTGCATCCCGATTTTCAGACCGGACGACGCGCCTTCTGCGGCATAGTCGCGCCCTCCACCGATGCGCTCATGGAGCGGGCCAGCGAGCTTTGCAGCCGTGTGGCCTCGCCCTTCACCGTTTTCATCCACGGCGACTTCAACATCAACAACATCGTGTACAGCCACGAAACGCAACGCATTCACTACATCGATCTGCACCGTTCCACGGATTCGGACTATCTGCAGGACGTCTCGGTGTTCCTGGTCTCCAACTACCGGCTGCCCATCTTCAGCCGAGACGCCCGCGAGCGCATCGACTACGTGAGCGCCGAGTTCCTCAAGTTCGCGCGCGCCTTTGCCAAGCGCCACGGCGACACGACCTTCGAGGCCCGACTCTGCCTTGGCTTGGCCAGGTCGTTCATCACCTCCACGCGCTTCGAGCTCAACAAACGCTTCGCCAAGAGCATGCTGCTGCGCGGCGTATACCTGCTGGAGAAGGTCCTGGCCCACGCGGAAGAATGTCCCCTTGAGGAGTTCCGGCTGCCTGACGCCGTGCTGTCCTATTGATATGCAAGGAAGGATCATGAAAAAGATAGCAGTCATCGGCGATCCGCGCGGCTGGTCTTCCCAGCGGCTCGTGGAGGCCGTGGCCCGGCGCACTGGCTTCGCGCTTTTGGTGGATATGGCCGAGGCGCGCCTGGATCTGACCAGGGGCACGGTGTTCTTTCGCGGCCACGACCTGTCCAAGCTCGACGGCTTGATCATCAAAAAGATCGCTCCGGCCTACTCTCCGGACATCCTGGACCGCCTTGAGATGCTGCGTTTCCTGTACGGACGGGGCTTGCCCGTGTTCTCGAAGCCCTGCAGCATCATCAAGCTGGTTGACCGCCTGTCCTGTACCGTGGGCCTGCGCCTGGGCGACATTCCCATGCCCGAGACCACGGCCACCGAAAGCGTGGCCGAAGCAGTGGCCATGGTGGAAACCTACGGCAAGGCCGTGTTCAAGCCGCTGTTCAGCACCAAGGCACGGGGCATGACCGTCATCGAGGCCGGACCGGGCGCCTGGACCGAGGTAGAGGTCTTCAAGGCGCGCGGCAACCAGGTCATGTACATTCAGAAGTTTGTTAACCACGCGGGCCGCGACCTGGGCGTGACCTTCCTGGGCGGCGAATACGTGGCCACCTACGCCCGCCAGGGCAGCGAAGACAGTTGGAACACCACCACACGCTCGGGCGGTAAGTACGCTGCCTGCGAGCCAGGCCCCGAAATAATCGCGCTGGCCGGACGCGCCCAAGCCCTGTTCGACCTGGACTTCACCTGCGTGGATGTGGTCGAGACTCCGGACGGACCCAAGGTCTATGAAGTCTCGGCTTTCGGCGGCTTCCGGGGCCTGCTCGAGGCCAACGACATCGACGCCGCAGGTCTGTTCGTGGAACACGTGTTGCGGAAACTGGCTTGAACACGGCCTTCCTGCGCGGTTTGGCCGCGCCCCTACTGGACGCTCATCCCGCT
The DNA here is from genome assembly GCF_000422545.1 of Desulfocurvibacter africanus subsp. africanus DSM 2603. Classification (NCBI taxonomy): domain Bacteria; kingdom Pseudomonadati; phylum Thermodesulfobacteriota; class Desulfovibrionia; order Desulfovibrionales; family Desulfovibrionaceae; genus Desulfocurvibacter; species Desulfocurvibacter africanus. The sequence continues at coordinate 11,413 of NZ_AULZ01000022.1, read as the reverse complement.
GCACACGCATTGGCCTTGAACTTCGGCCAGGTGCTCGTGCGCGTACATACCAACAGCTCGGCCCTGCGCGAAAAGCTCGCCGTCTATTTCCGCGACTTCCTGGCCGCACCAGGGCTGAGCAGCGCATCAGGCCAAGCCGACATCGCGATCATGGCCATCGAATCCGCGAGCCCCGAGTTGGGCCTGGTCTACATGCCCAAACAGCCCGAGCCCGGCAAGGCCTGGATCAAGGAAGAGTACATCGATCTCGCGGACGGCCGCATAGTGCGCAAGCGGCTGACAAACATGCTCTTTCTCTTCGGCGGCGGTTTCAACCTGGCGGTGGGTCCCTGCCTGGCCAACGAAAACCAGGTGGTCAACTTCATCAACAACCGCTTCATCGAATGGAAGGTCAATCGCGGCTGTCTGCTGTTCCATGCGGCAGGCGTCTCGGTCGGCGACACGGGACTGGCTATCGCCGGTTTCGCGGGCATGGGCAAGTCCACCCTGGCCCTGCACGTCATGCGCCTGGGCACGGATTTCGTGAGCAACGACCGCGTCATTGCCCGCCGCGAGGCTGATGGATTAGCCATGTACGGCTTGGCCAAGATGCCGCGCATAAACCCCGGCACCATTGTGCACAACGAATCCTTGCGCACGGTTGTCACGCCCAGGGAGCGTGAGGAATTCCTTTCCATGGACGCGGACGCTCTGTGGAGCTTGGAGCGCAAGTACGATGCCTTCATCGACGAATGCTTCGGACCCGGCCGTTACAGGCTCAAGGCGCGCCTGGCCGGTCTTGCGCTGCTCAATTGGCGGCGCGGCGGCGGGCCGCTGTCCGTGCGCGAGGTGGATCTTGCGAAGCGGCCTGACCTGCACCCGGCCTTCATGAAGCAGGTGGGCCTGTTTTATGAGGCCGACGGTCCCGCGCTGGAGCCCGGCTTCACGTCCGAGTCCTACCTCGATCTGCTGCGAGGCTGCCCCGTGCTTGAGTTGTCGGGCGGAGTGGATTTCGAGGCCGCGGCCAAGTACTTGCGTGATTTCCTGGACGCCTCGGCAGCCCGGACCTAGAATTGCAAGCACCATGACTATGCGCATCCTCGTCAGCCGCACGACCACCCTTCCCGACCCCATCAAGCTGGCCCGCTTTCTGCGCGCGCCGGAGCTGGGGCCCAAGGTGCTCTTCTTCACCGGCGGCACGGCCCTCAAGGCCCTTTCGCGCAGGATCATCGACTACACGCACAATTCCATCCACCTCATCACGCCCTTCGATTCCGGCGGCTCCTCGGCCAAGCTGCGCGCCGCCTTCGACATGCCGGCCGTGGGCGACCTACGCAACCGGCTCATGGCCCTGGCCGACCGCACGGTCATGGGCGCTCCCGAGACCTACGAGCTGTTCGCCTGTCGCCTGCCTCGTGACGCCGCTCCACAGGCCCTGCGCGAGCGCCTGGAGTCCATGCTGCGCGGCGATGACGAGTTGGTGGCCCGCGTGCCCGACCCCATGCGCAAGATCATCCGCACGCACCTGCGCTTCTTCGTCGAGCGCATGCCCGAGGGGTTCGACCTGCGCGGAGCCAGCATCGGCAACCTCATCCTCACGGGCGGCTACTTCAACTACGACCGGAACATCGACCCGGTCATCTATCTGTTCTCCAAGCTGGTCGAGGCGCGCGGCCAAGTGCGGCCCGTGGTCAACAACCCCCTGCACCTGGTGGCCGAGCTGGAGGACGGTTCCGTCCTGATGGGACAGCATCTGCTCACCGGCAAGGAAACCCAGCCCATCAGCGTTCCTGTCAAACGCATATTCCTCACGGAGCACGCTGACGATCCGCAGCCTACGGAAGTTGCGATCCCGGACAAGACGGCCTCGCTTATCGCCGGGGCAGACCTCATCTGCTATCCCATGGGCAGCTTCTACACGAGTCTGGTAGCCAACCTGCTGCCGCGCGGTGTCGGCGAGTCCGTGGCCGCCAACCGCTGCCCCAAGGTCTACATCCCCAATCTGGGCACGGACCCGGAGCAGTGCGGCATGACCCTGCCGGACCAAGTGCGGACCCTGCTAGACTACCTGGAGCGCGGCTGCGCCAAGCCCCCTTCGCACGAGAGCCTGCTCAATTTCCTGCTCGTGGACACCAGGCACGGCAGCTACGGTCCGGCCTCGGACCTGGACCAGATCAGGAGCTATGGTCTGACGGTCATCGATGCCCCTCTGGTTACCGATCGCAGCGCGCCCTACCTGGACGAGGAGCGCGTGCTCGAATACCTGCTCTCGCTGGTCTGATACGCCCCTAGCCTCCCTCCTTGACAGCTTATGCAACTCGGTTGCATACAATGCCCGCATGTCAGCGACGCGGGGTACACAAGCATGGTGACGGCAGGCAAGGACAGGGGCGAAATCATCGCCCAGCTGCAGGGCGTGGACTTCTCCTACGGGGCCAACAAGGTCCTGGAAGGGGTGGACCTGACCGTGCGCCGCGGTGACTACTTGGCCGTGCTCGGCCCCAACGGCGGCGGCAAGACCACTCTCGTCAAGCTCATCCTGGGACTCATTCGGCCCGACGCAGGCCAGGTGCGCGTATTCAATGCTCCGCCTGCCCAGACCAGTGGCTCCATCGGCTACGTTCCGCAGTACACGAACATCCGTCCCGATTTTCCCGTATCGGCGCTCGACGTCGTGCTCATGGGCCTGGCCACGGCCCGCAGCTTCGGCCTGCGCGTCTCCTCCGCCGAGCGCGACAGAGCCATGGAGGCCCTGACCCTAGTGGACATGACCGACTGCGCGGACCGGCGCATCGGAGCCCTATCCGGCGGCCAGCGCCAGCGTGTGTTCATCGCGCGCGCTTTGGCCTCTGGGCCCGACCTTCTGCTCATGGACGAGCCCACGGCCAGCGTGGACGCCCATGCGCGTTTCTGCTTCTACGAACTGCTGGCTGAACTGAGCGACAGGGTCAGCGTGGTCGTGGTCAGCCACGACCTGTCCATCGTTGCCTCGCGCGTCACGGCCATCGCCTGCGTGAACAAGCGGCTGCACTACCACCCCGGACCGGAGCTGACCACGGCTATGCTCGAACTCATGTACGGCGGCCATGACGGCCACAAATGCCCTGTCATGGCCTTTGCTCACGGCCTGCCCGGCATCATGGTTCCGCCCCACGGGAAGCGCCATGTTTGAAGCCCTGTCCTTCGGCTTCATGCAGAACGCCCTGCTGGCCGCCGCGCTGGCCTCGGTGGCCTGCGGCATCATCGGCGCGCTGGTGGTGGTCAACCGCGTGGTTTTCCTTTCGGGCGGCGTGGCCCATGCGGCCTACGGCGGCGTCGGCCTGGCTTTTTTCATGGGCTGGCCAGTGTTGCCCACCACCCTGGGCTTCACTCTGATGACCTCCGGGCTAATGGCCGCTGCCACCCTGCGCCGCAGCGAGCGGGCCGATACGGTCATCGGCGTGACCTGGGCCGCGGGCATGGCCCTGGGCATCATCCTGCTGGACCTTACGCCCGGCTACAACGTGGAGCTCATGTCCTTCCTGTTCGGCTCCATCCTCACCGTGCCGCACTCCGAACTGCTGCTCATGGCCGGCCTGGACATTGTCGTGACCGGTCTCGTGCTGCTCCTGTACCGCCACTTGCTGGCCCTGTCCTTCGACCCGGAGTTCGCGCGCACCCGCGGCGTGCCCGTGACCGTGCTGCACTACCTGCTGCTGGCCATGATCGCTGTCAGCGTGGTTATGATCATCCGCGTGGTGGGGCTCATCCTGGTCATCGCCCTGCTGACCATCCCGCCCTACCTGGCCGAGCGCAAGGCCGGCTCCCTGGCAGGCATGATGCTTCGCTCCGTGGTGCTGAGCCTGGCCTTTTGCCTTGGCGGCCTGGCCCTGTCCTACCATTTCAACCTTTCCTCGGGCGCATCCATCATCGCCGTGGCTTCTGTATTCTTCTTCCTGGCGGCGGGCAGGGACATGCTGGCCTCCAAGGGCCGCTGAAGCCGTTCGCCTGCTAGAGTTGGTGGACCACACCGTGCCTTACTGCTAAAAGGTGGCTTTGATTCGAGCCACCCTTGCATGTCGACGGACGGAGCATAAGGCGCATGTTCATATACGACTGGGCGAACACTCTTTTCGACGGCATTCGCCGCCTATGGGACCACAAGGCCACGCAAGGCGCGCTCAATTCCGCCATGATCGTGGCCTTTCTACTGGCCGTGGCCGCTGCGGGCAGCAGGCGCTTGGACCTCATTTCCCAGGCCTACATCCATCTTGCGCCCGAAAGCGTGTTCAACTCGGTGGACGTGGTGTTGACCTTCATGCTCGTCATGGGCGTGTTCAGGCTCATTCTCATAATGCCTTGCTCCTTTTCCAAGGCCATGGGCGAGCAGTTCCAGCTCATGTCCCTGCTGCTTTTGCGTAGCGCCTTTAAAGCCTTGAGCGACTTCCCGGATCCCATCCAGGTCGAGGCCGCGCAGATAGGCAGTCTGGGGCTTATCATGGCCGACGGCGTCGGGTCCCTGCTCGTGTTCGTGCTGCTGGGGCTGTTCCGCCGCTACCGCGAACCGAGCGGCGAATTGCAGGACGGCGCGTCGCTGTATTCCTTCGTGAGCGTCAAGAAGCTCCTGGCCTTGGTGCTGCTGGCTCTGTTCCTGGCAATGGCCGTCCGCTCGCTCTGGAACCTGGCCGCCACGGGCACACCCGGCCGTCTGTTCGAGTCGTTCTATACGCTGCTCATCCTGGGCAACATCCTGCTCATGCTCGTCTCGCAACGGCACATGCCCAGTTACAGAAGCACCTTCCGCAACACAGGCTTCTCCCTGGCCACGCTCTTTCTGCTGCTGGCCCTGGCCTCGCCACCGCTCTACAAGCCGGCCCTCGGCGTGGCTGCCGCGCTCTTCGCACTGCTCGTCACCCTGGCCCACAGGGCCTTTCGCGGCAGTCCGGGAGCCGGTTAATCGTATAAATTTCTGGAGATTTCATGGACCAAGCTGTTCCCGTCATCGTCCTGCTCACGGATTTTGGCCTGGGCGATCCTTACGTTGGCCAGATGAAGGGCGTATTGGCGAATAGCGCGTCAAGGGCCCACGTAGTGGATCTGAGCCACGGCGTGGAGCCCTACCGCGTGGCCCAGGCGGCCTTCTTTCTGCGGGCCAGCGCCGCGTACTTTCCGCCAGGCTCGATCTTCGTATGCGTGGTCGATCCGGGCGTGGGCTCGGAGCGCAAGATGGTCCTGGCGCAATGCGGGCAGAGCTTCTTCCTGGCTCCGGACAACGGTCTGCTGAGTCTGCTGTTGAGCACTACAACGGAAGATTCACGTCTGTTCGATGTCAGCCCCGCCGTCGCGCCGGCCTCGGCTACTTTTCACGGCCGCGATCTGTTCACTCCCCTGGCCGCGCGACTTGCAGCCGGCGAGAAGCCCGAAGAGCTTGGCCATAAGCTTGACCCGGCAGCGCTCGTGCGCGGAAGCTGGGCCGAGCCGCGTACAGAAGGCGGCTCAATAATAGCTTCGGTGCTGCACGCCGACCGCTTCGGCAACCTCGTGCTCAATCTGTCCGCGGCCTCTTGGTCGCCGCGCCTGCCAGTCGGAGGACAGGTCCGGGTTCAGTCCGGCGCGGGCCGGTCCATGGGCTTTGGTAAGCCTGGGCCGTCGCGTCACGCAGCGCGTGTCGTAACACACTATGCCGAGCTTGCTCCGAACGAGCTGGGCATTCTTGTCGGCAGCCAGGGCTACATGGAACTGGCCCTGAACCAGGCTTCGGCCGCCAAGAGCCTAGGCCTTGGGCTTGAGGCCGAGGTCACACTCGAACTTCCAGCCGGGAGCCGCTGACATGCGCGGGTTTTTCACAGCCTTGGCCTTCCTGACCCGTCTGGTTCCAGCCAGGCTGGGCAAGCCCGAGGATCTGGCCGCGGCAATGGCCTGGCTGCCAGCCGTGGGGCTGGTCCTTGGCGGGCTGCTAGTAGTGCCTCTGGCGCTTGGTCTGTTCTCCGCAACCCCTTGGGTTCAGGCCTGGCTGCTCGTGATTGCCAACCTCTGGGCCACACGCGGCCTGCACCTGGACGGATTGGCCGACGTAGCCGACGGCTGGGGCTCGGGTGCTGACGGCCAGCGATTCTGGGAGATCGTCAAGGACTCGCGCCTGGGCGCTTTCGGGGCCATGGGCCTGCTGCTGACCCTGACCGGCCAGATCGTGCTGCTGCACGAGATTTTAGCACGTCAGGCCTTCGCCGCCGCTGCCTTTATCTTTGTGGCCGGCAGGCTGGCGGCCGTGCTGCTGGCCATGAGCGAGCGCGAATTGGCCAGGCCCGGCCTGGGTCAACTCTTCGTCGCCGGCGCGACTCCGCGTGGGGTGTTGCTGGCCATGGGCATGACCCTGGTCCCTGGGCTGGCCCTTGTCAGTCCTCTGACGCTTCTGGCCATGCTGGCAACGGCCCTGGTTCCTTCCGTGGCCCTGCGCGGGTTGGCCCGGCGTCAATCCGGCCTCAATGGTGATTTTCTAGGCGCTGCCATCGTGCTGGGAGAGACCGGGGCCTGCCTGGGCTGGCTGCTGGTCAACTAAGAGCTTAAGAGCTGAGAAGGGCGTTGCCCTCCCCAGCCCCCCACCCACCAGGGAGCACGGCCCCCTGGACTCCTTTTTAAGCCAGCCGGATTCCGGCGGAAGAACCGCTGGAATCCGGCTGGCTTTGGCTTACAGTCCTTTAATTAAATTAGAGCATTTTGCTTTTGAAAATGCTCTGCAAGCCATGCGTCGGCATGGCTTGTCGCCCCGCAGGCGTAGGCGGAATGTAATTCCGCCGTCAACGCCGAAGGGAGCGTCTGAAATGCAAAATGCTTTAGTCCTATGCCCTCTTTCCTGGAGCGGATTTCCGACGCTTCCGCGTCGGAAATCCGCTCCAGGAAACATCGGGGGGTCTGGGGGAGCCGTTGCTCCCCCAGCCGCCGGAGGCTATTCCCGTCTTTATCCCATCTCGGCAGGGTTATTGCTTAATGCCCTGCATGCCCACGCAGCATCATTTCAAGCTTGAGAAAGTCCTGGATTTTCGACGCCAGCGCGAAGAGCAGGCCATGCTGGTCATGGCCGAAGCGCAGCGCCGCTATCGGGACCAAGCCGAGTTTCTTGATGGGCTCAAGTCACGCCTAGGACGGGCCGAGGCCGAATTCTTCAGTCGCAAGGCTTATACGCCTCCGGACCTGTGGCTCTGGAATACCTATAAAAAGGCTGCGGACTTCGACATCAAGCTGGCCGATGCGGCACTCCAACGCCTGGCAAAGGAATTGCAAAGAGCTCGGCTGGAAGTGATAGCACGCGCCAAAGACCGGAAACTTTTGGAAAAACTCAAAGAGAACCAGGCGAAGCGCTATGAGCAGGAAGAACGACTTGCGGAACAGAAGGAGTTCGACGAAAGTTCGACACTCCGCTTCAAGCACCAAGATTTCTAAGGTCCTCAAGACCCTGACTCTGCTCGCGGCCATTAAGCTGACCCTGGCTGCGGCAATCTCGCTGAATATGCTGCCTTTGGGTGGTGCTGATGGCGAAGAAAGCCTGGCTGTGATTCAGGTTCCAGCGCCCGTTGTTGCCGCGCACGCTACCGTAGCGGCTGGCGCCAAGATGGTCATGGCCGTATCCGAGGCACAGGCCGCGGTGGAGCCCGCCCCGGCAAAGCCCAATACCGACCAGCAGCCGCAAGCCCAAGCTGCCGAGGAATCCTCGCGCAAACCCCTGGACTGGCAAAGCCTGCGCCGCAAGGAAGAAGAGCTTTCTCGCAAGGAGCAGGCCCTTAAGGAACTTGAGCGCGAGCTGGACTTTCGACTCAAGAAAATGAACCAGATGGAAGCGAACCTGAAGCTCATGCTCGACAAGGCCGACACGGTCAAAGACGAGAAGCTGCGCCATCTGGTCGACGTGTACGCCAACATGAAGGCCAAGCAGGCCGCCGCGGCTCTCGAGCAGTTGCAGGAAGACATCGCCGTCAGAATCCTCTCCGGCATGCGCGGCCGTCAGGCAGGCGAAGTCATGTCCAACATGAGTGCCGAAAAGGCCGCCACCCTGTCCGAAGCTCTGACCAGGCTGCAGATTCCTTTTGCCGAGAACCAGGCGCAAGCCAATTGATATCTCCTTGAAAGTCTGATTCTGGCTTCTCCATGGCTGGGCCGGAGGGAACGTGGGACGTTTCCTCCGGCCTTTGTTTTTGCTAGGGCTCACCCGAGTGGTTACCTACCCTCCGATTCCGGCCGATTCCGCAAGTCGCCTTTGCCACTTGGAGTCGCCCTCGGCTCGGTAATCCAGCGGACTGGTATGGAAATCGATCCCTGGCTTCGCACGGCAGGGCAATCCGCCAGCGTACACACTTCTAACAGTGAAATGCCATGCCCCGACTCAAATTGACCTTGGCCTACACAGGCACGCGCTTTGCCGGCTTGCAGATCCAACCCGGCTGCCGCACGGTACAGGGCGAAGTGGAGGCAGTACTAGCACGCATGCTTAACGGCCCCGTGCGAATTGATATGGCCGCTCGCACTGACTCGGGCGTGCACGCCCTAGGGCAGGTAGTGCACTTGGACGTGCCCGAAAGCAAGATGCGCATACCCTGGCGCAAGGCGATTAACGCACTCCTTCCCGATGATGTGTGCGTGACCGAAGTCGAGGTGGTGCCGCCGGAGTTTCACTCGCGTTTCTCGGCGACTTCCAAGGTCTACGCCTACACCATATGGTCGGAATTGGAGTTCATCCTGCCGCAACGCAAGCCCTTCGTCTGGCGCATGTCTGGCCTGAGCCAATCGGCCATGGACAAGGCCATGCAGCATTTCGTCGGCCGTCACGATTTCAAGAGCTTTCAGAACGTGGGCACGCCCATTCGGGACACCCGGCGCACAGTCACGCGTTTCTGGCGCGAGCCTGGCCAGACCCAATGGGAGACCGTCTACCGCATCCAGGCCGACGGATTTCTCAAGCAGATGGTGCGCAACATCATCGGCTGCCTGGTGGCCGTAGGCCGGGGCAAGCTGTGTCCCAATGACATCCCGGCTCTGATCGCTGCACGCGACCGTTCGCTGGCGCCTCCGACCGCGCCAAGCCGCGGACTGTGTCTGGAGCGTATATTCTTTGATGTAAAAGCCAATTCCACTGGAAGCCGGCCAGTCGAGGAGGATTTGGACGAAGGGGATTAGTTTTTCCCGGACTTGGTTAAGCCCGTTAGGGCATTTTGCTTTTGAAAATGCTCTGCAAGCCATGCATCGGCATGGCTTGCCGCTAGCTTCGGCGTAGGCGTAATTCACTTGCGCCGTCATCGCCGGAGCGGGCGTCTTAAAAGCAACCTGCTCTAGCTGGAATGCCATCTCAATCAACAGCCGACATGGATTGGACAAGCGGGTTGGGATGGGCTAGCAGGGCGGCCTCGATTCACTTTACGAGCGCATATCGTCTAGGAGGGTATCCATGGACATCATACGCAATCCCAAAGAGTTCCAGGAACGTTGCTGGAACTGGCGCTGTGCAGGCCTGAACACAGTGCTCGTGCCCAGCATGGGCTTTTTTCATGAAGGTCACCTGCGGCTTATGGACGCCGCCCGGCAACGGGCCGGCTCCGCAGGCAAGGCCATTGTCAGTTTGTTCGTCAATCCCACGCAATTCGGGCCCAGCGAGGATTTGGCGGCCTACCCGCGCGACTTCGAGCGCGACAGAGATTTGGCTGAATCGCGTGGCGTGGATGTGCTCTTCGCGCCTGAACCCGAGGCCATGTACGCTCCCGATGCGGGCACCTGGGTTGAAGTGCCGTCGCTGTCCACGGGATTATGCGGCGTGTCGCGGCCCATCCATTTCCGCGGCGTGGCCACGGTAGTCAGCAAGCTGCTCTTGCTGGCAATGCCAAGCGCGGCCATCTTCGGTCAGAAAGATTGGCAGCAGTTGGCGGTCATCCGGCGCATGGTCCGCGACCTGAACATACCGGTGGAAATCGTGGGGCATCCCATTGTGCGCGAGGCCGACGGCTTGGCCCTGAGTTCTCGCAACGTCTATTTAACGCCCGAGGAACGCAGACTAGCTCCGGAGATTCATGCGGACTTGGAGCAGGCTCGCGAGGCGGTCCAGGCAGGTGAAGCATCGGCCGAACGTATCGTAGCCGCTTTCGCTACAAACCTGGCCAAGAAGATCCCGGCAGCACGCATCGACTATGCCCAGATAGTTCACCCCGACAGCCTGGCCCCACTGGAATGCGTGGATGGCCCGGCGCTAATGGCCGTGGCTGTGTTCCTGGGCAAGGCTCGGCTCATCGACAACATGCTTCTGCGCACATAGCAAAAATCTCCAAACACCTGAAGATAGGCCTTTGGAGACGGCTCGCCGCATGCGGGCGAGTCAATTCGCGTGAGCCAACTATCGAAGAGCCGAGCGCCCCTGCGGGGTGCTCGGCTCTTCGATAAACTTGCTACCAGCGCCGGGGACCGCGTCCGCCGCCGCCTCCGCCGCCTCCGCCAGAGCGCTGCGGCTTTTCCTGGGCCTCGTTGACCTTCAGGTTACGGCCTTGGAAATCCTTGCCATCAAGGGACTGGATTGCCTCGCGGGCACCCTCGTCATCCATCTCGACAAAGCCGAAGCCACGCAGGCGTCCGGTCTCCCTATCTGTGATGAGGCTAACCGAGTTCACTTCTCCGTAGGTGGAGAACAGGTCCCGGATATCGTCCTCAGAGGCCGAGAAAGGCAGATTGCCGACGTACAGTTTCTTCGCCATGAACTCTAGCTCCCAGGTTTCGGCAAGTCGTCCTCTCGTGTTTGATCCAGGCGCCCGCCTTGGCCAAGTTCACGAAAAGTCGCATGCCGCTTCTCATGCTGATAGCCCGAATAAGCTTGTTCGCTTTCCATGGCAATGAAAAACTGAGCATGACATCTTGAATGCCCCAGATCGATTAGGCTTAAGACATTGATATGATAGTGGAAATAGCTATTAAGCAAATTTTTTATTCAAGATCCCAGCTGGTTACCGCTCGAGCATTGGTACAACGTGAAAGAAGCGGAATTCTTGGCGACCAGTACAGAAGTTAAGGAAGTAGAAGCCTGTAGAATGAATACATCTCAACGGTGGCAACTGTGGCCCTCTAGCATTAGGGCCTGTTAACTCTACTTGTCATTGTCTAATCTCTGGCTAGCTTGTTGGTATGCAAATAACCAGAGAGCAGTATCAACGCATCGCGGATAGCTTCCCTCGGCAGCGGGGCAATGTCTCTCTAGATAACCTGCAAGTTATTAACGCCATTTTGTATGTTCTAGAACAAGGTTGCAAGTGGCGCGGATTGCCTAAGCACTTTGGAAACTGGCATTCCATATATACTCGCATGAACCGTTGGAGCAAAAGCGGTGTTCTAGATAGAATATTTACGCGGCTCCAGGAAGAGCAGATGATCTCAATCAAAGTCACTACGGCATCCCTGGACAGCACAAGCGTCAAAGTGCACCCAGATG
>NZ_AULZ01000021.1 GCF_000422545.1 Desulfocurvibacter africanus subsp. africanus DSM 2603 | reverse complement strand
GTTCAGGAAGACCACCAGGGCCGGCACGCCGACCTGACGGGCGAGCAGGATGTGCTCACGCGTCTGAGGCATGGGGCCGTCGGTGGCGGCCACGACGATGATCGCGCCGTCCATCTGGGCCGCGCCCGTGATCATGTTCTTGATGTAGTCGGCGTGACCCGGGCAGTCCACGTGCGCGTAGTGACGATTGGCGGTCTCGTACTCCACGTGCGCCGTGGCGATGGTGATGCCGCGCTCTTTCTCTTCAGGGGCCTTGTCGATCTGATCGAAGGCCGTGAACTGGGCCCAGCCCTTCATGGACAGGGTCTTGGTGATGGCGGCCGTCAGCGTGGTCTTGCCATGGTCGATGTGACCGATGGTGCCGATGTTTACGTGCGGCTTCTTCCGCTCGAATTTCGCTTTACCCATGGTAAGTACCCCCTACTGGTTCCGACCTCATCGAGAGTCTATCGTTATTTCCAAGTTATGTGTAGTGGAGCCCACGATCGGAATTGAACCGATGACCTCATCCTTACCAAGGATGTGCTCTACCTACTGAGCTACGTGGGCCTATCAAGACTGGAGCAAGGCTTGCGAAGAGAACGGTGGAGCGGGAAACGGGACTCGAACCCGCAACCCTCAGCTTGGAAGGCTGATGCTCTAGCCAATTGAGCTATTCCCGCATTCTCTGTAGTCAAACAACAGGTTTGACCCGCCTCCTACAGTCTGCGCCGCTAATTTGCATGGTGGTGGGGGGAGGATTCGAACCTCCGAAGGCTTACGCCGACAGATTTACAGTCTGTTCCCTTTGGCCACTCGGGAACCCCACCCTATTATTCTGGAGCTGGCGATGGGACTTGAACCCGCAACCTGCTGATTACAAATCAGCTGCTCTGCCAATTGAGCTACGCCAGCAGCAATTGAACTGCTGCTTATATCCGCAGGCTCCTAAAAAGGCAAGAACAGATTCCGAAGCTTGTTCCCATCCGCACCATATGTGAAAGAACAAAAAACCTGCGTCAGGACTGAATCTCTTTGGATCGCCCCACAGCGAAGCGTGTCTTTATCCATTTATTACCTGACACGCAACCCCTACAGGCAATTTATTTTCAGAGACTGCCCAGATAATGAACAATTCAGCCATTCGCGGATTAAAAAAGGTCCCGCCACAAATGGCGGGACCTTTGCAAAGCTCGTATTAACAGAAGAATTCGCCTCTGCTATGCCGCCTTAAGCCAGGACGGCCGCCGATGCCGTCACCATATCCGGTTCAGCCTCCAGACCAGCCACGGGCTCGAGACCAAGCGAAACTTCCTCAAGGTACTCGTCGGCATTGACCCAGAGATGCCGCAAGAAGGCGTTATTCAGGGCATGGCCGCTGGCGAAGACCGTAAAGCTGCCCCAGAGAGGAGCGTCGAGCACCGCCATGTCGCCCACAAAATCGAGAATCTTGTGGCGAACGAACTCGTCCGAGAAACGCAACCCTTCGGTATTGACGACTCCGTAATCATCCAGGACCACGGCGTTGTCCAGAGAACCGCCCAAAGCCAGCCCATTCTTGCGCAAGTACTCCACCTCCCGCAAAAACCCGAAGGTTCTTGCCTTAGCCAGCATGGCGGTGAAGCTCTGGGGCGTGACCTGCATGGCCAGACTTTGACGGCCAATCAGTGGGTGGGGAAATTCGATCGTGTAATCCACATGGAAACCGTCGCAGGGCTCAGCACGGATGAGCTTGCCCTCACGCTTGAATTCCACGGGCTTAGTCACCCTATAAACCTTGCGCCGCGCCGAAAGTGTACGCTCCCCCGCCATGCGCAGAAGGTACACGAAGGAAGCCGCGCTACCGTCCATGATGGGGATCTCCCCACCTTCGACGTCGACCAGAATATTATCGATACCCAGACCGCGCACCGCGGCCATGAGATGTTCAACCGTGGCCAGGGAATCGCCACCCTGCCCTAAGGTGGTGGCCAAGCCTGTTGCAATAACGGATTCGGGGCGCGGAGTGAGGAACCTGCGACCGGAACCGTTCTGCAGAGCGAACAGAATGCCGGTGCTTTCCCCTGCCGGGCGCAGCACGAGCCGCACCTTCTTGCCGCTATGAAGCCCGATGCCAGAGCAGGCTACGCTCTTATGGATTGTCTTTTGTAACATGTGGCCTCCACACGCCCTAGAGCAAGAAGCATGCCTCACGGTATGTAAACTCCAAAGCGTGTAACCAAGGCCCTTCCCGGTCTTTGCCCTGCTTTACGCATGATGCAAAACCACCACACTGTGACCTCTTTTCAACATGGATGCCACTGACCATCGTGGTCATGTTGCACCTCCAGGCTTGACCGCCGCGACTATGCGGTCGTGTCCGGCCAAATCCTGCAGAACGCGAATAGAACAGAATCCCACATCGCGTAGGATGCGCACCAAGTGGCTTCCTTGCGACCAACCCATCTCGAGCAGCATGTGACCGCCAGGCAGCAAAGCATCCCAGGCGCGCACGGCCAACGCGGGATATACTTCCAATCCAGACCGTCCTGCAATCAAGGCCGAGCGAGGCTCCCAAGCCAAGACAGCAGGCTCGACTTCGGCGAGATCGGACTCACCGATGTAAGGAGGATTGGAAATGATGCACTCGAGGCTTCGAGGGCGAAAAAGCGCGAACATGAAGTCACCCTTAACAACACTGACTCGCGAGTCAACCTTATGTCTGAGCGCATTTTCCCGTGCAGTGCGCAAAGCCACATCGCTCGTGTCCACCAGCAACCCTCGGGCGCGCGGGAACACCACGCCCATGGTCACGCCCAGAGCTCCGCTGCCCGTGCCCAGATCGGCGAAACGCAGGCACGAGTCCGGGCCGTATAACCGTCGGACTTCCTCAACGATGCCTTCGGTTTCGGGCCTGGGGATGAGCACGCCAAGCCGAACGATGAACTCTAGGCCATAGAATTCGCGCTGACCTATTATATAGGCCAGAGGTTCGCCCCTCGCCCTCCTGCGAGCCAAGACCCTGATGCGCTCGACCTCGGCAGCGGACAGTTCGCGCTCGGAATGCAAAAGCAGATCCATGCGCGTACAGCCGAGAACGAAGGCTGCCAAAACTTGGGCGCTCAGGCGTGGGGCATCCACCCCCTGCTCGGATAAACAGGCGGAAATCTCGTGGATCAGACCACGCAAAGAGGGGTTCACGCCGAGGCGGCCTGCTGCTTGAGGGCCTCTGTCTGGTAATGGCCGATGAGCGCCTCGACGAGGTCGTCCAGGGCGCCTTCCATGACCGCGGCCAGGCTGTAGAGGGTCAGGTTGATGCGATGGTCGGTGATCCGTCCTTGGGGAAAATTGTAGGTGCGGATACGGCCCGAGCGGTCGCCGCTACCTACCAGCAGACGCCGGGCGGCGTCCTCCTCGTCTTTGCGCGCTGCCTGCATGGACTGCAGGATGCGCGAGCGCAACACCTTCATGGCCTTGGCTTTGTTCTTGTGCTGGGACTTCTCGTCCTGGCAGGTGACCACCGTATTCGTCGGGAGGTGCGTGATGCGCACGGCGGACTCGGTCTTGTTCACGTGCTGACCGCCCGCGCCCGAAGCCCGGTACACGTCGATGCGCAGTTCCGTGGGATCGATGTCCAGATCGACTTCCTCGGCCTCTGGCAGCACGGCAACGGTCACGGCCGATGTATGGATGCGGCCCTGAGTCTCGGTGGCCGGAACGCGCTGCACGCGATGAATGCCTGATTCGTACTTGAGCCGGGAGTAAACGCGCTCGCCGGATATGGAAGCGATGACTTCCTTGAAACCGCCGGTGGCCGATTCGTGCTCCGAGAGCATCTCGACCTTCCAGCCCACGCGCTCGGCATAGCGCATGTACATGCGGAAAAGGTCCGCAGCGAACAGCGAAGCCTCCTCGCCGCCGGTGCCGGCTCGAATTTCCAGGATAACATCCTTCTCGTCCAAGGGGTCCTTGGGCAAAAGCAGGAGCTGGAGCTTTTCCTCAAGCCGTGGCAAGGCCTGCTTGATGGATGCGATCTCGCTTTCGGCCATGGCCCGTATCTCCGGGTCGGTGTCGGCGAGCATCTCGCGGTTATCCTCAAGATCCCTGGAGAGCTTCTTGAATTCCTGAAAGCACGCCACGACCTGGGCCAGATCAGCACGGGCCTTGGTCAGCTTCTTGTAGCGCTCCTGATCGTTGAAGATATCCGGTGCGCTGAGCTGGGACTCCAGATCCGCGAATTGACGCTCCAGACTCTCTAGCTTGGCGAACATGGCTGGCGATTTCCTTCCACCGCGCCTTGCAGGGCGGCAATGGCCACTTCAAGGTGGCTGTCATCGGGCTCGAAAGTGGTCAAGAACTGAAGCATCATCCCTGGGCAACTCATCAGCTTGCACACAATATTTTCGTGAAAACGGCCGGCCATGCGGATGAGTTCATAGGCCATCGAACTGACAGGCACCATGAGCAAGAGCTTGACCAGGATGACATAGGCCTGCTTGAGCACAGGTCCGGAGGGCGCGTATACGGCCATGGCCAGGGGTACCAGCACGGCGAAAAGAACGATGCTGAGCGCCAGCACGAAGAGCAGGAAAGCCGTGCCGCAACGCGGGTGCAGCCTGCTGTAGCCTCGCACGGTCTGAGGAATCAGTTCAACGCCTTGCTCATAGGCCCAAATGGCCTTGTGCTCGGCGCCATGATACTGGAACACGCGCCGGATATCAGGCAGCAAGGAGATGCTTGCCACATAGCCGAGAAACAAGGCGAACTTGAACAAGCCGTCCCAGGCGTGGAAGCTTAGGCTGTTCACGTCGCCCGAGAGCCCCCACCACTTCATGAGCAGTGAGAACAAGTGCGGCAGGACCACGAACAGGCCTACGGCCAGCACGATGGACAGGAGCAAGGTGCCGGCCAGGGCCCAAGAGCCGACCTCACCGCCCTCGTCCTCCTCCATGGCTACGCGAGCCGAGAAGTTCAGGGCTTTGATGCCATTTATGAGCGTTTCCAGCAGGACAGGGAAGCCGCGAATAAACGGCTTTCTAAGCCAGGGATGGGTTGTCAGGGAGAACCATGGCCGGATTTCGACCAGGATTTCCCCGCTCTGCTTACGTACGGCAATGGCCAAGCGGTCCCTGGAGCGCATCATCACGCCCTCCATGACCGCCTGTCCGCCAACTGTTGTCGCTGCCGTCAGCAGCGCGGAAAGGACTTTGGGCAAGTATCCCTCGCTCCGGACCAGAGGCAGGATTCGTCCCGGGCGGCCGAAGCCGCCCCAGAACGCCCGTATTCTAGGCCTCGTTTTTGTCGAACTTGGCGTACTTTTTCCTGAAACGGTCGATACGGCCGGCGGTGTCCACGAAACGCTGCTTGCCGGTGTAAAAAGGATGGCAGGCGGAGCAAATTTCCACGGTCAGCGTATCACTCTTGCTGCTGGTCAGCAGTTCAGCCTCGCCGCCACACTGGCAGACGAACTTGGCCTTATGCGTCTTGGGATGGATATCCTTTTTCATTTATTTCCTCCAGGGAAGGTCTCACGAAAAGAAAGGTCATATATGCTCCTTTAACCGTTTTGACAAGAGCGCTTCGGGCCTTCCCCAGGCGAAAAACGATTTGGGGGGATGGGCCGAACCCTGGCATTTCTCTCGCCTTTCGTGCAAACTGTCGCGCTGTCATAACCAAGCAACCAGGAATATCACAGCATGCCACAACTGACCCTCTCCTCCCTGCTTGAGGATATCCTTGAACTTGCCTTGCCGGAACTGTCCAGGGCTGAAGGCCTTGCCGCATCGGTAATACGTGACCAAATCCTCTCCGGCCGCATGGTGCTGTTGGCCAATCCCAATCATCATGAAGTCCGGCCCACTCTCGTCGGCCAGCCGTCCGGGATCAAGGTCAATGCCAATATCGGCACATCGCCGCTCAGAAACGAAGCCGGCAAGGAACTGGAGAAGCTGCGCGTGGCCGAGGCCGCCGGAGCCGATACGATCATGGACCTGTCCACCGCAGGCGACCTGAATGCCATCCGCACCGGCATGCTGCAGGCCACGCGCCTGCCGTTGGGCACGGTTCCCCTGTATGCCTTGGCGCATACCGTGGTCGAGGCTGGGCGTGATCCGGCCGAAATCACCGAAGGGCAGATCCTGGCCGAAATTCGCACGCAGGCGGAACAGGGCGTGGATTTCATGACCGTGCACTGCGGCCTGACCATGCGAGGGGCCGAACTGGCCTCGCGCGAGCGCCGGCTCCTCGGCATCGTTTCCCGCGGCGGATCCATCATCGCGCGCTGGATGGCCAAAAACGGCCGCGAGAACCCCTTCCTGACCCGCTACGACGACATCCTGGACATCGCCCGCGAGCATAACGTGACCCTGTCGCTGGGTGACGGGCTCAGGCCTGGAGCTGGAGCCGATGCCGGCGACGCGGCGCAGTGGGACGAGGTAGCCGTGCTGGGCGATTTGCAGCGCCGCGCCATGCAGGCCGGGGTGCAAGCCATGATCGAAGGGCCGGGACACGTGCCAATGGATCAAGTCGAGGCGCAGATCCGGACCATGAAGCGGCTCGTGAACGGCGCTCCGCTCTACGTGCTGGGACCGCTGGTCACTGACTGCGCGCCCGGCTACGACCACATCGCCGGGGCTATCGGCGGCGCTTTGGCCGTGCGCGCCGGGGCCGATTTTCTGTGCTACCTGACACCAGCCGAGCATCTCACCCTGCCCGATGCCGAGGACGTGCGCCAGGGAGTCATGGCCTCGCGAGTCGCGGCGCAGGCCGCATCCTCGGCCATGGGTCGTCCCTCGGCCCTGGCGCGCGAGCAAGCCGTGTCCGAAGGACGCAGGGATCTGGACTGGACCAAGCTGGCGGAGCACACCCTTGACCCTTGCGAAGTAGCCCGGCGGCGCGCCGAGCATTCCGGCGAGAAGGAATGCGCCATGTGCGGCAAATTCTGCGCCATCCGCATGCTCTCCGACGTGTAAACCTTTGGACCTCGTGCGATTCCTCGCACGAGGTCCCCGATCATTGCCCGAGCAGATGCCGCAGGTTGATTGCCGGGACCCTTCTGGTACATTGGCTCCTGCTTCTTGAGCCTGCCAACCCGCCACCAGGAGGTCGCCTTGCACACCCTCGTCCTGTTACGCCACGGCCAATCCACATGGAACCTGGAGAACCGCTTCACGGGCTGGACCGATGTCGGCCTGACCGATGCCGGCGTCAAGGAGGCCCATCTGGCCGCCAAACTGCTCCAGGATGGCGGCTACTCCTTCGACATCTGCTACACCTCGGTGCTCAAGCGCGCCATCAAGACCCTCTGGATAGTCATGGAGGACATGGACCTCATGTGGCTGCCGGTCCAGCGCACCTGGCGGCTCAACGAGCGCCACTACGGCGCGCTGCAAGGCCTGAACAAGGCCGAGACCGCCCGCGAGCACAGCGAGGAGCAGGTGCACATTTGGCGCCGCAGCTACGATGTGCCTCCACCGGCCCTGGAGCCGTCGGACCCGCGATTTCCGGGCAGCGATCCGCGCTACAGAGACCTGTCCGACGCGGAGCTGCCGCGCACCGAAAGTCTCAAGCTGACCATAGAGCGCACCCTGCCCTACTGGTTCGAGACCATCGTGCCGGGCATACAAGCCGGCAAGCGCGTACTTATCTGCGCACACGGCAACAGCTTGCGTGGGCTGGTCAAACACCTGGATCGCGTCAGCGACGAAGACATACCGGGTCTGAACATCCCCACGGGCATTCCGCTGGTCTACAAGCTGGATGCGATCCTGCGGCCGATCGAGAGCTTCTATCTGGGCGACCAGGAGGAGATCAGCAAGGCTCAGGCCGCCGTGGCCTCCCAAGGCAAGGCCTGAGCCGAATAGCTGCATTGCCCCGCCTGCCGCTTGCCTTCCATGCCGGGCCGTGCCATGCCACGGGTCATGTCAACGCTTTCTCAACGCCTCCTGGACTGGTTCGCGATCCATAAGAAACCCTTGCCCTGGCGCGAGAACAATGAGCCATACCGCATCTGGATCTCCGAGGTCATGCTGCAGCAAACTCAGCGGGACCGGGTCGGTACCTATTTCCGGCGCTTCCTGGAACGCTTCCCCGATGTGGCCAGCCTGGCCGCGAGCCGAGAGGACGACCTCCTCAAGCTGTGGGAAGGCCTGGGCTACTACTCGCGGGCGCGCAACCTGAGGAAAGCCGCGGCTATCATTATAGATGAGCACGGCGGCAGCTTCCCGGACAGCCCAGAGGCCCTGTTGGCCCTGCCGGGCATTGGCCGCTACACGGCCGGAGCCATCCTGAGCATCGCCTACAACAAACCAGAGCCGATCGTGGACGCCAACGTTGAGCGCGTCTTCGCCCGCGTGTTCGACCTGGACTTGCCGGTCAAGGACAAGACCACCAGCGCCTTTTTATGGACCAAGGCCCGCGAACTCATCCCCAAGGATCGAGCCCGGGAATTCAACCAGGCAGTCATGGAACTCGGCTCGCTGGTCTGCCTGTCGCGCAAGCCGCGTTGCAGCACCTGCCCCATCCAACCGCACTGCGAAGCCTACCGTCTGGACATTGTCCTGGAGCGGCCCGTGCCAGCCAAAGCCAAGGAATACATCCCCCTGGAAGTCGCCACGGGCTTGCTCGTGCATCAGGGCCTTATCTTCGTCCAGAAACGGCCAACCGAGGGTGTCTGGGCCGGACTCTGGGAATTCCCCGGCGGGAGCATCGAAGCAGGCGAGACGCCTGAACAGGCCGTGGTCCGGGAGTACCAGGAAGAGACCGAATTCGAGGTCGGCGATTTGGAGAAAATCGCCGTGGTCCGCCACGGCTACACCAAATACCGCGTGGCCCTGCACTGCTACTTCTGCGCGCTGGCCAACGGCAGGCGCGAACCCGTGCTGCATGCGGCGCAGGAAAGCCGCTGGGTTCGCCCCGAGGAGCTGGCGAGCCTGGCCATGCCAGCCGGCCATCGCAAGCTGTTAGATTTGCTTGTCCGGGATCTGCGCTTCGCGGAACGGCTGAGACGGCCATGAGCCGCCTGCTGACCCTGGCTTTCACGAGCCATAGGCTCGAGAGCCTGCCCCGCGCATGCGAAATCATGGCTGCGCACGCGGCCGTGCTCCTGGAAGAGCCGCCCACGCCCGGCTTCGAGGACATGTTGCGTGACAGCCTGTCCATCGACGACTACCTGGAAAATACTGATTACGGCTTCCCACTTTTCGCCCGCCAGGCCTGCGCCATTCTGCGGGGACTACACGCGGCGGGCGTGCGAGTGCTCCAGGTGGAGCCCTTCCTGGAAATCCTGGCCTCCATCCACGAGCGCTTCGCGGCCGGAGGCGCGCCCGCCGACATTCCGAACGACAGCCTGGAGCGCATGGTCTACGAGGCAGAGAAAGCCTGGACTGGAGCGCTCCTAAATTACTACCGGGCCTCTGCCTCGCCCCACTTCGAACGCTGCGTGCAGGCGGTCAAGACCTTCGCTCGGGCAGACGCGTCCAGAGGAAAGCTGCGCGACAGGTTGCGCGCCAAGGCAATCGTCTCCCTTTTGCCCTGTCTGGAGAGCGTCTGTGTGGAAGCCGGCTACATCCATCATGCCCTGCTGCTGGAGTTGCGGGCGATACTGCCCGTCGGCTGGCGGCTCGCACCCGTCTGGCTCCTGGCGGGCGAAACGCTACGCCTTACCGGGCGGCGACAGTTGCTCGGACCCGGGGACGTGCTCACCCTGCTCCACTCCTGCGGCGGCCGCGTTCAGCAATCTCGCGAGGACCTGCTCGCGGCGCGCAGCCTCATCTATATTCAATTGTTGACCAAGGACGAACTGCCCGGCGGGCCGCACGAGTTCCCACACCTGCACGACGAGGCTGAATGTCTGGAGGTGGTGTCGGACTTGGGCTTCGAGGACTGCCGCAAGTTATATCCACGTCTGCGCGGCCTGACTCCGGCCGAGGCGCGTACGCTGGTCCAGCGCGAGAGCGTGGCCTGACAAGCACGGCGACCTTGCATCTGCCGAGTCGTTTCGCGCATGGAAAGGAGGCAAGCGCAACCCCAATCCTTTTCTTCAAACCCTTCGGCACTTGATGTGCTCGACAAGTTCGGACAGGCGCAGCCTTGCGCTCCCAGCCCGAAGCCGCTACACATCACCTGCCGACCGGCTTCCGGCCGGCAACCCCGTTTCACTCGCTTTCGTGAGCCCAACTCCACGGCGGAGAGCCCATGCGCGCCCTGCTTATCTCCATTGTGTTATTTGTTGCCCTTGCCTGTGCGGCCGGGGCGTTGACATCCGGCTCCGGTACAGCATCCTGCGATATCGGCCGTAATGAGCTGGCCGCCATGGCAGGCCAGATGATCCTGGTCGGCTTTCGAGGGCTGGAGCTGGACGAAGACAGCCCCATCGCCCAGGACGTGCGCGCGGGACGGGTGGGGGGCGTCATTCTCTTCGATTACGACGTGCTTCTGAAAAGCCCGGTGCGCAATGTGCAAAGCAAGGAGCAGCTGACCCGGCTCACGGACGCGCTGCAACGCATGGCCCCGCTGCCGCTGCTGGTGTCCGTGGACCAGGAAGGCGGCAAGGTGTCCAGGCTCAAGGAGCGTCACGGCTTCGCCGTCTCGCCTTCGGCGGCCGAACTGGGGCGAGGGACGCCCGAGCGCACGCAGATTGCCGCCGCATCCCTGGGCAGAGAGCTGGCCGCCTGCGGCTTCAATCTGGACTTCGCGCCCGTTGTCGACGTGAACGTCAATCCCGGCAATCCGGTCATCGGCCGTCTGGGCCGCAGCTTCTCGGCCGATCCAACGGCCGTGGCCGACCACGCCGCGGCCTTCGTGCGCGGCCTGCACTCGGCGGGCGTGCTCTCGGCCCTCAAACACTTCCCGGGCCACGGCAGCTCCGCATCCGACTCGCACCTTGGCCTGACGGACGTAAGCGCCACCTGGAGCGAGAAGGAGATTGCGCCCTACAGACAACTCCTGGCGCATGGGCTCGTGGACGTGGTCATGACCGGTCACCTGTTCAACTCCGCCCTGGACCCGAAGCATCCGGGCACCCTCTCGCGGAGCACGGTGCAAGGGCTCTTGCGCGAACGGCTGGGCTTCACGGGCGTGGTCGTCTCCGACGATCTGCAGATGCGCGCCGTGGCCGACCACTACGGGCTGCGCGAAACCATACGCCTGGCCCTGACGGCGGGCGTGGACGTGCTCCTTTTCGGCAACAATTTGGACTACGATCCGCTCATCGCTCGCAAGGCCCAGAGCATAATACTGGAGCTCGTGGACTCGGGCGAGTTGCCCTGTCAACGGATTCTGGAGTCCCACGAGCGCGTCATGGCCCTGAAGGCGAAGTTGGCGACTCGCAGCCAGAGGTGATTTTACAGATTCCCAAGGAATGAAGATTGCATACGAGAGCTTATGGCCAAGGGCATGCCGGAATTTCCGTTTCCCTTTGGCCCGTCGATGCGATATGTACTACCAACAACAATGATGATATCTCCCAGTGAACCGAAGCTCCTGAGCGGGAGGACCACCCATGCCTTATGATTCCAATATGCGCATCCTCATCGTCGACGACTTCTCGACCATGCGGCGCATCATCAAGAACATCCTCAAGCAGATCGGCTACAACAACATAGTCGAAGCCGACGACGGTACAACGGCTTGGGAGATCCTGAATCGTGAAAAAATAGACTTCGTCGTAGCCGATTGGAACATGCCCAAGATGAAGGGTATCGACCTCCTGCGCAAGGTCCGCGACAGCGAGGAGTTCGAGGACCTGCCTTTCCTCATGGTCACTGCCGAGGCGCAGCAGGAGAACCTTGTGGAGGCCATCCAGGCCAAGGTCTCCAACTACGTGGTCAAGCCATTCACGCCCGATGTCCTGAGCCAGAAGATCGAAAAGATCCTGGAAAAGTACAAGTAGCAGGCTAAAGATTTTTCCTTCGACCCGCGCTCTCGCGCGGGTCGAAGACTTTCCCGTCAAGCCCGTCAGGTCTATTGGACAGTCAGGCTCTCAGGCTCCCTCGAAAATCGTCCAGTCCGCCGATGCCCAGCTTCTCCATGAGCGCGGGCAGTTCGGAAGCCATGCGGAACGCGGCATCCGGCCGCATGAAGTTGGCCGTGCCTACCTGCACGGCATGCGCTCCCACCAGGATGAAATCCAGGATGTCCTCGGCGCTGGCGATGCCGCCCACGCCGATCACCGGCACGGACACGGCCCGGCAGACCTGGTGCACGCAACGCAGCGCCACGGGCTTGATGGCCGGTCCGGACAGCCCGCCGTAGACGTTGGCCAGCCTGGGCTTGCGCGTGCGGATGTCCACGGCCATGCCCATTAGCGTGTTGATGCACGAGAGCATGTCAGCGCCGCCATCCACGGCGGCGCGCGCGGCATCGGCAATGTCCGTCACGTTGGGAGAAAGCTTCACGATCACCGGCTTGCTTCCGGCATTGCGCTTGACCTCCTCGGTCACGGCGCGTATCTGCCCCGGATTCTGACCGAAGGCCACCCCGCCCTCCTTCACGTTGGGGCAGGACACGTTGACCTCCAGGGCCGCCATGCCTTCCACGGACGCCAGCACCGCGGCCAGCTCGCCGAACTCGTGGGCGTCGCAGGCGTAGAGGTTGGCGATCACCGCCGTTTCGCGCCAGGGCAGGAAGGGCAGCTTGTCGCGCAGGAAGGCCTCCACGCCGATATTCTGGATGCCGATGGCGTTCAGCATGCCGCACGGAGTTTCGGCGATGCGCGGCATGGGGTTGCCCTGGCGGGGCTTGAGCGACAAGCCCTTGACCACGATGCCGCCAAGATCCGCGAGATTTCCGTAACGGGCGAACTCCAGGCCGTAGCCGAAGGTGCCCGAGGCAGTGAGCACCGGGTTCTTGAGCGTCAGGCCCGGCAGCCTGACTATAGTGTCCAGTGAGCTCATGGCTTGCCTCCCAGCGGTGCGGCGTCCTCGGACAGGAATACGTCCTCGGCCCAGAAGACCGGGCCGTGAGTGCAGGTCTGCACGAGCTGATCCTTGCCGTTGCGGGCCACGCAGCCCAGACAGGCCCCCACGCCGCAGGCCATGCGGTTCTCCAGCGAAAGCTGGGCCCTCGCCTTGAGGGTTAGGGCCAGCTTGCGTACCGTGCGCAGGAAGGGTTCCGGACCGCAGGCCAGCACGAGCCCGCCGTGGGCGTAGCCGCGCATGGTCTGGCCCAGATGGTCGATGAAACGGGCCAACTGTTCCGGATTCTGCTCGCGCACGGCCTCGGCCTTGCGCAGGCCACCGAAATCAGCCAACGGGTAGCTCTCGGCGGGCAGACGGTGGCCGAAAAGCAGGGTCACATTTTCCGGCTTGGGGTGCCGCCTGGCATAGCCCACGAAGGGCGCGATGCCGATGCCGCCGGCCAGCAGCAGGGTCGGCTTGTCCGGCTCCACGGCGAAGCTGTTGCCCAGCGGGCCCCACACGGTCACGACCTGGCCCGGCCGCAACTCGGACAACCTGCGTGTTCCGCGGCCGATGGCCTGCACCAGCAGCCGCAAGCCGTCCTCGCGCACATCGGCTATGGATAGGGGTCGGCCCCAGACGAGATCCAGGCCCCACTCCGGCGGCCGGATCATGACGAACTGACCGGGGCGGAAGTCCCAGCCCGGCGGCGACAATACGAGCTCGAAGAGCGGCGGAGCGCCCTCCCCGCCCCCAAGAGGCGTCATCCGGACGACCCGCAGGTCCTGGCAGTTGTTGCGGCTGGCAAGCATATCGGTCTATACCTTTTCCCTTACTGGTTGAACAACTTACGCCCTAAGGCGAGCGAGCATAAGATGAACAGGCGATTCCCGCAAATCCTGGCTCCGGCCGGCGACATGCAATCCTTCCTGGCCGCGCTCTCGGCCGGCGCCGACGCCGTGTACGTGGGCCTCAAGCACTTCTCGGCGCGCATGCAGGCCGCCAACTTCTCCTTGGACGAACTGGCTGTCATGAAGCGCATGGCCGAACGCCGGGACGTCCGGCTCTACGTGGCCATGAATACCCTGGTCAAGCCCGGCGACGCCGATGCCGCGGGCCGGCTCATCGACCGTCTGAACAAGACCGTGGCCCCGGACGCGATCATCCTTCAGGACTTGGGCATGGCCGCTCTGGCCCGCCAGGTCGGCTTCAGCGGCGAGCTGCACCTTTCCACCCTGGCCAACGTCTCGCAACCGGCCGCCCTGGTTTGGCTGCGCGAAAAGCTCGGCATGGACCGGGTCATCCTGCCCCGCGAGCTGTCCATCGACGAGATCAAAGCCTGCGCCGAAGCCTGCCCCCAGGACCTGAGCCTGGAGCTCTTCGTGCACGGAGCATTGTGCTACGCGGTTTCCGGACGCTGCTACTGGTCCAGTTACCTGGGCGGCAAGAGCGGCCTGCGCGGCCGTTGCGTTCAGCCCTGCCGGCGCAGATACCAGCGCAAGGGACAGCCGGGACGCCTGTTCTCCTGTCGCGACCTGCACCTGGATGTGCTGGTCAAGACGCTGCTGGATGTGCCCGAAGTGGCGGCCTGGAAGATCGAAGGCCGCAAGAAGGGCCCGCACTACGTTTTCTACGTCACCAGCGCCTACCGTCTGCTGCGTGATGAAGGCGCGACGCCGGATGCGCGCAAGCAGGCTCAGGACCTGCTGGAGCAAGCTCTGAGCCGCCCGGGCACGCACTATAATTTCCTTCCCCAGCGCAAGCAGGTGCCCGTGAACCTGCAGGACCAGACCGGCTCCGGCCAGTTGGTGGCGCGAGTTCCCAAGGGTGGAGAAGGCACCTTCGCC
This sequence comes from Desulfocurvibacter africanus subsp. africanus DSM 2603, assembly GCF_000422545.1. Taxonomy (NCBI): domain Bacteria; kingdom Pseudomonadati; phylum Thermodesulfobacteriota; class Desulfovibrionia; order Desulfovibrionales; family Desulfovibrionaceae; genus Desulfocurvibacter; species Desulfocurvibacter africanus. The sequence goes on along the minus strand of NZ_AULZ01000021.1, from coordinate 62,355 downwards.
ATCAAGCCGCGCGTGGATCTGCTGGCCGGCGACCTTTTGCGCGTGGGCTACGAGGACGAACCCTGGCACCAGATGGTCAAGGTGCCTCGGCGCATCCCGCGCAACGGCACCTTCGACGTGAAGCCCATGGGCAAGCGGCCGCCCAAGCCCGGCACGGACATCTTTCTGGTGGACCGCCGCGAGCCCGAGTTGGTGGCGCGCCTCAAGGAATTGGAAAAGGAGCTGTCGGAGATCAAGGCACCCGGCAAGTCCGCTTCGACATTCTCGCCCAGGCTGCCCGCACCGGTCACCAAGCGCGGAAGGCCCAGACTCTCGCAGGTCTACCGCCGCCTGCCCATGGGCAAGATCGAGGGCGAGGCCGCCGTGTGGCTGCGTCCCGGCATGTTGCGCGAGGTCAACCGCACGCTCGTTCCGCGCCTGTGGTGGTGGCTGCCGCCGGTCATCTGGCCCGACGAGGAAGCCGAGTGGATGAGGGCCGTGAACCAGGTGGTCACCAGCGGCGGCAAGCGGCTTGTGCTGAACGCGCCCTGGCAGATGGCCATGCTGGAGAGCCTGCGCAGGAAGTCCACGGAGATCTGGGCCGGGCCGTTCTGCAACCTGGCCAATCCCCTGGCCCTGCAGGAGTTGAAGCGTCTCGGTTTCTCGGGCGCCATCGTCAGTCCGGAGCTGGCCCGCGAGGATATGCTGGAGCTGGGTCGGCAAAGCCCTCTGCCCCTGGGCATGGTCATGGAGGGCCTGTGGCCCCTGTGCGTGTCGCGCACCCTGGCCGAGGATGTGAAGCCCAACGAACCCCTGACCAGCCCCATGGGCGAGATCGCCTGGGTCCGCCGCCATGGCCAGAACGTGTGGGTCTATCCCGGCTGGCCAGTGGACCTGTCGGCCCATAGACAGGAATTGGAGGCCGTCGGCTACGAGCTGTTCGTGCGCCTCAACGAGCCCCTGCCCGCGAACGTGCGCTCCGAGCGGTCGGCCAGCAGCTTCAACTGGGAGCTGACACTCTACTAGCCATGCACATGGAGAGGAGCGAGCCGCCAAGAAGGCTTGCTTCTCTCCATATCTATAATGCACTCCTTGCGATCCCATTTCACAAAAGCCCAATTCGCGTCGCCTCTTGCCTGGCCATGTCCATGAAAGCCCTGAGCACGGCACAATGCCACTTGTCCCTGTGCGTGATCATGAGCACGGCCACTTCCAGGCGGGCCTCGGGGCAATCCACCACGACCATGCGGCCGGCCTGCATCTCCTCGCGAGCCATGGGCCAAGGCAACATCGTATACCCGGCTCCCTCAGCCACCAGGCGCTTGAGCAGCTCCATGCCGGCGACTTCGGTGAGGGACGCAGGCGTTAGGCCCTCGCCAGCCAGCAGCCGCTCGAAGGATTTGCGGTAGCTGCAGTCGGAAGTGCCGAGCAGCAGTGGCTGCGCAGCCAACATGGCTAGGGGAATGCGGCCTGTGTCGGTCAATGTGTGACCTGGCGCGGCAACGGGGACGATCTCCATGCAGCCCAGCCGCTCCACCTGAAGCACCGCTGCATCCACCGATTCCGCCAGCAGGAAAGCCAGGTCGTAGACTCCCTCGAAGAGATCCCTGGGCAGGGATTCCGCGGAGCAAGCGTGCAGGGCCAGGCGGATATCCGGAAAGGATTGTCGGAACCGGCCAAGCAGACCGGGCAGAAGCATGAGCCCCAGACTCTCGGGCACGCGCACGTTCAGCGTGCCTTGGCGTACGCCCTGGGCCGTGACTCGCTCGCGGGCCTCGTCAGCCAGGGCCAGCAGCCTGTCGCAGTAGACCAGCAATTCCCGGCCGGCATCGGTCAGGAAGAGCTTCTTGCCTCGTCGGTCGAAGAGCCGGTTGTCCAGGTCACGCTCCAGGGCCTGGATCTGGACCGAGATGGACGATTGGGCATAGTTCAACACCTTGGAAGCCTTGTTGAAGCTCATGAGCGTGGCCACTGTGCGGAAGGTGCGTAAATGTCGAAGCTCCATCCATGCTCCTGTGATCGATGTGTGCGATATGCCTTATGGGATAAAATCGTTTTACTCGATCGTACCGGCTCTATTATCGTCCCCCTGACTCAAAGTGAAGTATCCACAAGGAGGAGATATGAACAGGATTGATGTCGCGGTCAGAGCCGGCGAGTTGTTCGAGTCCAACGGGTTACTGTGCGCCGAGAGCGTGTTGCAGGCCCTGTGCGAGCGAAACTGCGCACAGGCGGCCTGGTCCGGCTTCGCTCCGCGCATGGCCAGCGGATTCTGCAGCGGCGTGGCGCGCACGGGCGGCATGTGCGGTGCTCTCTCGGGCGCGATCATGGCCCTTGGCCTGCTGCACGGGCGCGACTCTGGCCAGGCGTCCCTGGAGGCGGTCTACGCCATGGTCCAGGAGCTGGTGAACGAATTTCAGGAGCGCTTCGGCGCATTGACCTGCGTGGAGCTGACCAGCGTGGATTTCCGCACGGCGGAGGGCCAGCAGGCTTTCCGCGAGCGCAACCTCAAGCTCGGGCTGTGCATCCCCATGGCCCGCGCCTCGGCCGAAATGGCCCAGCGGGTCCTGGACGACTTCGGAGCAGACCCGGCCTCGGAGTAAACCGGAACGGACGCATGGTCCGATTTCCGACCGGAGCAGATGCAGGAAAGCAGTCTCTTGGCAGTCCTGGGTAAAGGGCGTAGAGGCTGCTTCTTCACGCACGACAGCCAAGGGGTTTCCCCGTGCCCGCCATTTACGTCAAGCTTGTCGCCTCCATGGCCATATGGGGAGGCACCTGGGTTTCAGGCCGCATCGTGGCCGGGGCCATGGAGCCGTTTTCGGCCGCCTTCCTGCGCTTTCTCGTGGCCTCCATCTTCCTGGTCTTCATGACCATGCGCGAGGAAAAACGCCTGCCCATCTTGCGGCGCGAGCACCTGCTGCACGCCCTGCTGCTGGGCCTCACGGGCGTGTTCGCCTACAACGCCTTCTTCTTTTCCGGGCTGCGCAGCGTGCCGGCCGGCAAGGCCGCGCTCATCATCGCCAGCACCCCGGCGGTCATGGCCATCTTCTCGGGCCTGTTCCTGAAGGAGCGGCTTGGCCGCTGGCATGCCGTGGGCATCCCGCTGTCCTTGAGCGGCGTGTTGCTCATCATTTCGCGCGGCGATCCGCTGGCGCTCCTGGAGGGCGGCCTGGGCCACGGCGAGCTCTACATCTTCGGCTGCGTGGCGGCCTGGAGCGCGTACTCGCTGCTGGGCAAGCGAGCCATGGTCATCATGTCTCCGCTCACGGCCGTGACATGGTCCTGCATATTCGGCTGCTTCCTGCTGCTGCCCGCCGCCCTGGCCGAGGGTATTGCCGGAACGGTCCGGTCCATCGGCCTCGTGGTCTGGGGCAATCTGCTCTTTCTGGGCGTCATGGCCACGGGCCTGAGCTTCGCCTGGTACTACGAGGGCATCAAGGCCATCGGCGCAAGCAGGGCCGGCGTGTTCATCAATCTCGTGCCTGTGGCGGCCATCGGTCTTGGGGTGCTCGTGCTGGGAGAGAGCGTGACCTGGACCTTGGCCGCGGGCGGAGCCATGGTCATTTGCGGAGTCTGGCTGACCAACCGGCGGCCGCAGCCGGCCAGGGCGCCCGCCGACAACGCAGTCTGAACGCCGGGTTGACGAAGTCCTGAACGAACATGTCCGGAAGGCCGCGCCCTCCGGACATGTGTTTAATGCGTTTGTTGCGCCGCGTCGTCACGCGATGGCGTCATCTGGCGTGAGCGTACTGCTCCTGTTCCAGGGCCTCCTTGCAGTGTACGCACAGCGTGGTGGTGGGGAAAGCTTTCAGCCTGGCAGGCGCGATAGGCTCGCCGCATTCCTCGCAAATACCGTAGTTGCCATCCTCCAACTGCCGAAGTGCCCGGCGGATATCCCTGGCGCGCTGGCGGTCCCGCTCGCGCAGAGCCAAGAGAATCTTCCTGTCCGTTTCCTGGGAAGCCACATCGACAGTATCGGCAAAGGCCTGGAAGCCGTCGGCGAGCATCTCCATGCTGCCCTCGTGGGCCTCTTCGATCTCCTGCAGGGCGATTGTGAGGCGGTGCCTGATTTCTTCCGTACCACGAGTATTCATATCTGCGCCTCCTTCTGCGGTTGAACGATGTTCCTGCCCTATATCCCCCATGTTGTCGCCGTATGAAGCTCAGATGCCGATCACGTTACCGATCTGACCGGCTGGATATCCGAGCCGCAGGGCGCCTCCTCAACGCGGCGTCCGGCCATCGCGTCGAGGGTTGGGACCTTTTGCGATATGCTAGATATGGATTCGCGGCAAGAGGCCGGCTCATTTTCTTCTGTCCATCGCACAAACAGGCATCAATCTGGACAAGGCGCAAATCGATGGGTAGAACGCATATGCTCGGAGAAGGAGGCTGCTCTTGAGCGAAGGGAATGTGCTGGGACGCCGGCCGGGGTTCTGGGCCGGCACGATCATTTTGGGAACCGGTCTGGCCCGGCTGGCCTTCCTCTTCTGCGGGCAACTTGACCTGGTCATGGACGAGGCGCAATATTGGGACTGGACCCGCCGGCTGCAGCTCTCCTACTATTCCAAGCCGCCGCTAATAGCCTACATCATCGCTTTTTGGACCGGCTTTCTCGGAAACACGGAGAGCGGCGTGCGCGCCGGGGCCTTCATGGGCGCCGCGGCAACTCAAGCGCTCCTGTACCTGGGCGTCGCCAAGCTCTTCGGCAGGCCTCGGGTGGCCCTGTGGGTGTTGGTCATCGCCTCGACCACACCGCTATTCCTGGCCTCCGGCCTGCTCATGACCACGGACAACCCTCTGCTGGTCTGCTGGCTGGGCGCGCTGCTGTGCCTGCTCGCGGCCAGTCAGGGACAGGGTGGCGTTTGGCCGTGGCTGGGGCTGGCCGTCTGCATGGCCCTGGGGTTGCTGGCCAAGTACATGATGCTGGCCTTTATCGGCGTGGCCCTGCTCCATGGGCTTATCCTGCAAAGGGCCGGGCTCTTGCCCAAGGGATTCTGGCCCAGGCTGGCGGCTGCGCTGACCGCCGGCACGGTCGTAGGTCTTGCGCCGGTCTTTGCCTGGAACATCGAGAACGGCTTCGCGGCCTTCAAGCACGTTGGCAACCTGGCCGGCGTGAGCGGCAATCGCGCCGAGGCGTTTCTTCGGCCGAGAAAGCTGCCGGAATACGTGGGCAGCCAGATCGGCCTGCTGAGCCCGTGGTGGCTTGCGGCCACCCTGGCCGGCTCGTGGGCGGCCCTGCGCCAGGTCTGGGGCAAGCGCCACCCGCCGTTGGGTTTGAGCCAGACCCAGGCCGCTTTGCTCGTGGCCGGCTTCTGGCCCATGTTCGCTTTTTTTCTCGCCTGGAGCCTGCACACCAAAATCGAGGGCAACTGGCCCGCCATGTGCTATGTAAGCGGCTTGATCTCGGCGGGGTTCTTCTGGCACTGGTTCTGGAGGGAAGGGAGAGGCGCGCTGCACCGGGCCAGAAAAGTCTGGCTCGCGCTCGCAGGGCTTGTCTTCATGCTCCTGCATTTGCAGGGCACCATCCCCCTGCCCCACGACTACGACCCGGCCCTGCGGCTCAAGGGCTGGAGCGACTTGGGGAATAAGCTCGCGGAACTGCGGCAAGCGAGCTTCGTGGACCCGACCAGGGTTTTCTTCTTCTCGAGCGCTTACGACACCACGGCTGCGCTGGCCTTCTACGCCCCGGGCCAGCCTTTCACCTACTGCGTCAACCTGGGGCGGCGCATGAACCAGTATGACCTCTGGCCTGGACCGCACGACAAGCTCGGCTGGGATGCCGTATTCGTCGAGCGCAAGCCGAATCGACCTGTGCCCGACCTGTTGCTGGGCATGTTTGACAGCGTCGAGCCGGTGTATTACCGCACGCGACACAAGGGCCGGCCAGCCCAGGAGTTCACGTTCCTCGTGTGTCGCGGCTTCAACGGCCACTGGCCTCAAGGCCCCACGGGGGATTATTAGGATTCATGCATGTCTTGTGAATACGTTTGCGCTCGATGCGCATCCATGGGCCCTACCTGCTGCCAGCTTGCGCCGGGGCAGGAGGAATTTTGCTTTCCGCTTTCGGACATCGAGATGGACCGCATCCGCGATTTCGTCGTCAACAAAGGCTGGTTCGCGCAGGAAGCTAATTCCTCCGCCTTCGTGAGCCATGTGGCCACACTTTTTCCCGGCGAGCAGAAACTCGTGGAGGAGCTGTTCCATCCCCGCAAATTCCACTTTCGCCTGGCCGTGGATTCGTCCGGTAAGTGCATTTTTTTGTCCGACACCGGCTGCAGGCTTCCCACCGAGGCCCGGCCGTACTACTGCCGTCTCTTTCCCTTCTGGGTGAGTGGTGGAGATATCATGGTCCTGGGAGCCGATTGCCTAGCCCGGCGCGAAGCCCGCGGAATGGCCATGCTCCTGCGAAAATTCACATCGACCCCAGCCAAGGCGCGCGAATTGCACGCCAGGCTGCGCCTAGCCTGGGGACTTCCCCCGGAGCGTGGCATGCCACGGCCAATCGTCAGCTTTGCGAGAAGTAACAGATGAAAAAGATCCTGATCGTCACCCTCGTTATCATGGCCTTCGGCATCACGGCCCTGGCCGCCGGAGCCGTGGGACTCTATGTGTGGGCCTCCAAGGACCTGCCCGGCTTCAAGCGCATCGCCGACTATAATCCACCGCTGGTGACCACGGTCTATTCGCGCAACGGTAAGGTGCTCGGCTATTTCTACAAGGAAAAACGCTTCCTGGTCACCTTGGCCGAAATGCCCAAGTACCTGCCCGAAGCATTCCTCGCCGCCGAGGATTCCGGTTTCTACCAGCACGATGGCGTGGACACCATGGCCATTGCCAGGGCATTCCTCGCAAACATGCGGGCCGGAGGCATCCGCCAGGGCGGCTCGACCATCACCCAGCAGATCATCAAGCAACTCCTGCTTTCGCCCGAGCGCAGCTACTCGCGCAAGATCAAGGAAGCCATCCTGGCTTATCGCCTGGAGCGCTACCTGACCAAAGAAGAGATCCTGACCATTTATCTCAACCAGATATACCTCGGCGCGGGCGCCTACGGAGTTGAAGCCGCGGCCAGAGCCTATTTCGGCAAGCACGTAAATGAGTTGAGCCTGGCCGAGGCTGCCGTGCTGGCCGGGCTGCCCCAGGCCCCTTCCAACTACAATCCTTATCAGCACCCCGAGTCGGCCATTAACCGCCAGCGTTACGTGCTGAACCGCATGCTCGAGTCCGGCTGGATCAACCGCGAGCAGTACGAACGCTCCCTGGTCGAGCCTCTGGAATTCAAGAGCATGCCCGACCCGTCCTGGAAGCTTGGGGCCTATTACCTGGAGGAAGTGCGGCGTTGGCTCGTGGAGCGCTATGGCGAGCAGGCAGTCTACGAAGGCGGCCTGCACGTGCGCGCGGCCCTGGACATGACACACCAGGAAGCCGCCGAGAACGCCATGCGCAAGGGGCTTGAAGAGTCGGCCCGCCGCCGAGGCTGGGAAGGTTCCCTTATGCGCCTGCGGCCCGAGGAGCACGCCATGTTCCTTGCCGACGAGGCTCTGCCCTCCGAGGCGCTTGAGCCCGGATCCTGGCTCAAGGTTCTCGTGACCCAAGTTTCGCCTCAGGGCGCCTTGGTGCGTTTTGGTGATTTGACGGGTGAAATTCCTTTGGCTCAGATGAGCTGGGCACGCGAGCCCGACGCGCAGAAATCCCCCGAAGAGGTTCCGCCCGTCACCGATGCAACCACAGTGCTTCGGTCAGGCGATGTGGTCTGGGCCGAGGTGCTCAAGAAGCCCGCTCAGCCGAATGAAGCTCGCTGGAGCTTGGCCCTGCGGCGCGAGCCGAGCGTGGAAGGCGCCCTGGTGTCCATACGCCCCGACTCGGGCGAGGTGCTGGCGCTGGTGGGCGGCTATTCATTCCAACGCAGCCAGTTCAACCGCGCCACCCAGGCCCTTCGTCAGCCCGGCTCGGCCTTCAAACCCATCGTCTACTCCGCGGCCCTGGACAACGGCTACACACCGGCCAGTGTCCTTCTCGATGCGCCCGTGGTCTACACCGACGAAGTCACGTCGCAGATATGGAAGCCCGACAACTTCGAGGGCGTGTTCTACGGACCCACGCTCCTGCGCACGGCCCTGGTCAAATCGCGCAACTTGGTGACCATCCGCATCGCCCAAAAAATCGGCATCAAGACCATCATCGAACGGGCCAAGGCCATGGGGCTCGTGTCCAACTTCCCCCAGGACTTGTCCGTGGCCCTGGGCTCGGCGGTTGTCACGCCTCTCAACCTTTGCCAGGCCTACACCGCCTTTGCCCGTGGCGGCTCCTACATAAATCCGCGCCTGGTGCTCGACGTGGTCAGCGCCTGGGGCGAAAGCCTGTATGCCTCGCAACCCGAGCCCGTCGAGGCCATCAGCCCGCAGACCGCCTATATCGTGACCAGCATGCTCAAGGATGTCGTCCAAAGCGGCACGGGCTGGAGGGCCAAGGCCTTGAAGCGGCCGGTGGCGGGCAAGACCGGCACGTCCAATGACGAGCGTGACGCTTGGTTCCTCGGCTTTACGCCCTATCTGGTCACGGGCGTGTTCGTGGGCTTCGACTCAAACGAGCCCATGGGCAAGTACGAGACCGGCGCACGAGCCGCTTCGCCCATATGGGTCGACTACCGTGCGGCAGTGGAGGAGCAGTTCCCATTCCAGGACTTTCCCCGCCCGGCTGGCGTGACAATGGTAAGCATCGATCCCCAGAGCGGCCTGCTCGCAGGGCCGAACTCCACGGAAAGCCTCTTCCTGCCCTTCCTGGAAGGCTCCGCTCCCACGGAGATGGCCACCGGCTCGGACTCGCCCGCGACAATGGGCGTGACGCCGGCTGAAGGCGAGGACCTGTTCAAGCAGGTTTACTGAGGCGGGACCGAATGAAGACAATGCGCACACGTCGTGATCAAGTGGAGCCGTACCGCACCAAGGACGGCTCCACGGTGCGCGAACTCATGCACCCCTCGGTGCATGCCGGAGTTCGCAACCAGAGCCTGGCCGAAGCAGTGATACAGCCAGGCGCCAAGACCTTGGTCCACCGCCACGCCAAGAGCGAGGAACTCTATCATGTGCTGTCCGGCCAGGGCGTCGTGCTCCTGGCCGGGGAGCGCTTTGCCGTGAATCCCGGCGACACGGTGCTCATTCCCCCCGGAACTCCACATGGCCTCGATAACCCCGGCCCCGACAACCTGATCATCCTTTGCTGCTGCGCGCCGGCCTACAGCCACGAGGATACCGAGCCGGCTTGATTGCCATGGCCATACATCCCTTCTTGCATCACATCCGTATTGACATACGCCGCCAAGTTCCTGCTATTATGACGGTATAATGACCGGTTGGGCTTTGGCGAATCCGCCATGGCGACCGACACCCTTCAGCAGACAAAGGCGCGCAGACCGCATGAAACGTGGCTTACTGCTCCTGCTCCTTTATATCGTCGTGCTCGGCTCGCCGCTTGCCCTTTCCGCGACTCTGGCCCACGAGGCATCATCCTCATTCCTATATGAACTGGGCCGAGGCTTGGCCTTGTCCGGCGCGACGCTGCTCCTGCTGCAAGTCGTGCTGGCGGCTAGACTCAAATGGGTGGAACGACCCTACGGCCTGGACATGCTTCTGCGCTTCCATCGCAACATGGCCGTGCTCGGCTTGGCCATGCTCATTCCGCACCCCATTTTTTTGGTTCTGGGCGGAGCAGGCTGGAGCCTTTTATGGAGCCTGGACACGCCCTGGTATATCACGGTCGGACGGCTGGCCCTACTCGTGCTGGCCATCAATGTCACGGTAAGCCTCCTGCGCCGCAGGATGAAGATTCGCTTCGAGCGCTGGCGGCTCGCCCATGACATGCTGGGACCAACGCTGCTGGTGCTGGTCCTGCTGCATAGCAGCAATGCCGGTCAGGACCTCAAGGTGAACGTCATGCGCACGGCGTGGTTCGCCGCTTTCGGGATCATCTTCGCGCTGTTCGCCTACCATCGGATCGTGCGGCCTATTCTTTTGGGACGCCAGTCCTATCGCGTTGTCGAGGTCAGGCCCAAGGCGGAAGGCGTCTGGACCATCCGTTTGGCCCCGCCCAAGGGCCACAAGCGCTTCGGCTACCTGCCCGGCCAATTCCAATTCCTGACCCTGCACCGCCACGGCCGAGGATTGCCAGAGGAGGAACACCACTTCACCATCTCCTCCAGCCCCACTGAAACCGGCTATATCTCCTCGACCGTCAAGGCCGTGGGCGATTTCACGGCCACCATCGGCAAGACCCGTCCCGGAGACACCGCCACGGTGCACGCGGCCTTCGGCAGGTTCTCCTACCTGTTCCATCCCGAGGACAAGGACATGGTCTTCATAGCCGGCGGCATCGGCATAACCCCACTGCGCAGCATGCTGCGCCACATGCACGACACGGCGGCGGATCGGCGCGTGCTGCTCCTCTACGCCAACCGCCGGGAGCAGGACATCGTCTTCCGCAAGGAGCTGGACGAGATGGCGGCCGAGAGCAGCGGACGGCTCACGGTGGTGCACGTGTTGAGCAAGCCGGGGCCTGAGTGGCCTGGGGAAAGCGGCCATATCGACAAGGAGTTCATCGCCCGCCAGTGTGGCCAGGATTGCCTGCGCAAGGCTTTTTACCTGTGCGGCCCGCCTGGGCTGGTGCGCTCTTTACTGCAGAACCTGCGCAAACTCGGCGTGCCCGAGCGAAGGATTCGACTCGAATACTTTTCATTTCTGGATTGACAGCCGGGAGGCTGCCTATGCGAACCACGGCGCTCCGTAACGCGTCCTTGATCACTGCCGGACTCATGGCGATCATGGTCCTGACCTTCGCCTGGCACCGTAGCGAAGCCGACACGTCCGAGGACATCTCCAGCCTGGGAGCCGAGATCTTCAACAGCCGTTGCGCCGGTTGCCATCCACGCGATTCAGTGCAGGGCGGCTTCGGCCCAGGACTCAAGAATCTCGCCGCGCGAGGCACCCTGCCCGTAAGCGACAGGCCCGTGAACGAGGCCAACCTGCTGCGCCAGCTCAACGAGCCCGTGGGCGTCATGCCCTCGTTCAAGGATATGGATGCGAAGAGCAAGTCAGCGGTGGTTGACTACTTGTTGAAGCTATAGCGTTGTTTACAGGCCAGGAAGGCGTAATCAGCTTGCCGTATGCCATTGCCTCGGACGAAATAAGACTCACACGAGGAGGCCCGTCACAGGGCACCGCGTACGCTTTTGGAGAAGGTCACCCCTGATGATGCCAATGGGCTTTGGTCCAAGGCGTGGCGTATTGCTCGGCTCGCCAGAAAACCGCCAGAGCATTTTGCTTTTGAAAATGCTCTGCAAGCCATGCGTCGGCATGGCTTGCAGCTAGCTTCGGCGTAGGCGCAATTCACTTGCGCCGTCAACGCCGGAGCGAGCGTCTTAAAAGCAATCTGCTATAGATACGGAAACCTTAGCCATGTCAGGATTTCTTTGACAGTCGAGGGATTCTGTCCGACAATCTTGTCGGCGAAATTCGGATCAAGCGTCCGAACATCCCCGACAGACCGACTTTACATCTCAGAGGGGATGATTACTTGGGAATCAGTCCTCAACCCAAAGTGGAGCATGATGCCTAAGCGATTCGCGAACGACCTGTTGTACGCGGAGTGCAGCCGGTGCGGACAGCCCGTGCTGCTGGAGCCCGACCAGACCGCCGATATCATTCTCTGGTCCGGGTTAAACCCCTTGCAACTCGACCTGAGCTGCATGATCCTTTCCGACGGTTGCCCTTTGTGCGACCCCGAAGAGGAGTACTTCCCGACCCATATCGTGCGCCTCAAGCTTGAGGCAGCGCACGCCACGGGCCACCCCCTGAGATAGGAGGCGGCCCGCCTTTTTTGCACCTTCGCAGGCAAACGGGCCAGCCTGAACCTGTCTGTAGCCTATTCCTTACTTGCCAGCTTCTCCGCGGCCTTGGCCACATCAATGCGGAATTCCCCGCGCGCCTTCCTGATGGCCGAGGCGATTTCATCGTCCGACAGCGCCAGAATCTGCGCCGCCAGCCAGGCCGCGTTGCGAGCGCCGGCCTTGTCCAGGGCCACGGTGGCCACCGGGAAGCCCGGAGGCATCATGACCGTGGACAACAACGCGTCCATGCCGCCCAGGGCCGAGGCCGTGACCGGGATGCCTATCACAGGACGGATGGTGCGCGCGGCCACGGCGCCGGCCAGGTGCGCGGCCATGCCCGCTGCACAGATGTACACCTGACAGCCCTGGCTCTCCAGATCGTCCACAAGCTCGGCCGTGCGGTCAGGCGTGCGGTGCGCAGAGGTCACGGTGTACACGCACTCGATACCCAATTTGTCCAGCACATCCTTGCAGGGTCGTACAGTCTCCTCGTCCGAGATGCTGCCCATGAAGATCGCGACTTTCGCCATGCCTGACTCCTTCCGGATTTCTTAAATCCTGTCCAGACTATCCTTTGTGCGCTCGTTGCGCACGTCGCCCGTATTCAACGTAGCCGCCGGCTCGAAGAGGAGCACCTTGACCTCCCGGGGAGCCACGGGCTGGTGGGCAACGCCATGCGGCACGATACAGAACTCTCCGGGACCAATATGCAGATCGCCCTCGTCCAGACGCATGATCAACTCGCCTTCGACGACCATGAACAGCTCGTCCTCGACCTCATGCGTGTGGCGCACGAACTCGCCTTGCAAACGGGCCAGCTTGACCAATTGGCCGTTGAGCTCACCGACTACGCGCGGATTCCAGTGATCGTGGAACTGGCCGAACTTCTCGGCCAGGTTGACCTTACTGACGGTCATTACACTCCCCTTCCGAGGCCCTTGGCCCCGATGTCCCGGCGGAAGTATGATTTTGGGAACTGAATGCGCTCAATGGCCTGATAGGCCAACTTCTGGGCAGCGGCCAAATTCGGAGCCAGGGCCGTGACTCCCAGCACACGGCCTCCCGACGAAATGACCAGCCCGTCCTCGCGCCGGGTACCGGCCTGGAAAACCTTAACTCCGGGCAGCTCCTCGGAATTGCGGATGCCCTCGATACGCATGCCCTTTTCGTATTTCTCCGGATAGCCCTGGGCAGCCATGACCACGCACAAGGCCGTGTCGTCCTTCCAGCGCACCATGGCCGGATCGAGCCTGCCCTGAGCGCAGGCCAGCATGACCTCGGTCAAGTCGCAGTCCAGGCGCATAAGCAGCGGCTGGCACTCTGGGTCGCCGAAGCGCACGTTGTACTCCAGGACCATGGGGCCGGCCTCGGTCATCATGATCCCGGCATACAGCACGCCCCTGAAGGGATGGCCGGCGGCTTTCATGTGCCGGATGATCGGCAGTATGACCAGCTCGGCCGTTTCCTCCCACTTGGAGCGCGGCAGCACCGGAGCCGGGCTGTAGGCGCCCATGCCGCCCGTGTTGGGGCCCGTGTCGCCATCGCCGATGGCCTTGTGGTCCTGGCTGGACGGCATGAGCGCCACACGCTCGCCGTCGCAGAAGGCCAGGAAAGAAGCTTCCTCGCCCTCCAGCAGGTCTTCCACGAGCACCTTGCTGCCCGCGCCGCCAAACCTGTTGGCCACGAGCATCTCTTCCAATGCCTGCTCCGCGCACTCCACCGTGTGGCACACGGCCACGCCCTTGCCCGCGGCCAGGCCGTCGGCCTTGACCACCACCGGACCGCCGCGATCACGCACGAACTCGCGCGCGGCCTTGACGTCCTGGAACATGGCGAAACCGGCCGTCGGCACGCCCGCCTCGCGCATGACCGTCTTGGCGAAGAGCTTGCTGCCCTCCAGCTTGGCCGCGTAAGCATCCGGACCGAAACAGGGGATGCCAGCCTCGGTCATGGCGTCGGTCACGCCCAGCACAAGCGGCAGCTCGGGCCCGGGCACCACGAGATCCACGCTGTTTTTCCTGGCGAAGGCCACCAGGCCGCGAATATCGTCGTCCTTGATGTCCACGTTCTCGCCGGCCTCGGCCGTGCCGCCGTTGCCCGGAGCGATAAACAACCGTTCCACCCGCGGATTTTGGGAAAGCTTCCAGGCCATGGCATGCTCGCGGCCGCCAGATCCGATCACCAGTATACGCATCTTGTCCACCGCCTCCTCGACTATGGCATGGCCATGCTGCGTGGCCGCCGCTGTATGGAAATGGGAATGAATCCGCCGTTAGCCGTTTGCAATAGCCAAAGCGGCAAACAATGGCAAACGGCTGATTTAAGACTCGATAACCCTGCTGAGGGTTGACCCTAATCCACTTTGACGAGCCGCCCCTTGGGCTTTCGGCCGCCGCAAATTGGCCGGCTTCGACTCATCGCCATGAATCGCAAGGCAGCCCGGCTGCTGAAGTTGAACCCGTATTCCATCAGCCGCATGAGCCAGCCGAAGGAATGATTTTGCCACAATCATTGACGGTTCCTCGTTCCTCTCTGCATCCTGGCTAGTACACCCTCAGGAGGGTCTATGCAGTGGCGGGAACGCAGGAAATGGCAGCGCTTTGACGTCCTCCAGGAAGGCGTGAGCGCCTGTTCGCTGCTGGACAAACATGGTGGCGCAACGCATATGCTCATCCATGATATCGGCATGGGCGGCGTCCGCCTCAGTCAATCCGAGGATGAAGGCGTTCCCAAGATTGTGACCGGCGCGATCTTCACCTTGTCAGGAAGCCGCATGCCCCGTTTCGGACACCACCTGGACGGCCGCAGGGTGCGTATGGTCTGGGTCGATCGCCGAGCATGCGGCTTACGCTTCGATATACCGCTGTTCGGCCGCCCCTCGGGATTTCAGCGGCTTCTGAGCGCCTTGACGATCCCGAGTCAATCCGCACCGCAAAGCTCCTTCCTGACTCGCTTGGCCACGCGCCTGGGATGGCACTGATCTCAAACGGCCACTGCATGTCAGGATGCATCCTGCGGAAGCTCAACCTCAAGACCCTTAGCCAGCGCTAGCCTGCAACCGCCATACTCACCGGCAGGCGTACCCGGTTCATGTAAACAGCCAGGGTCTGTAATCCATGATTCCTGTCCGACACGCACGGCAGCCGGTAGAAACGATGGATCAGCCTATTATCTCCCGCAAACCGAGCGGGCTTGCAAGTCATCAAAAGTGCATGCATTATCCTGGCTCTCTTTGTGCATATCCTGTGGATTCGTACAGATAACCGCTGACAGGCCGCAAAATTCCCATGGCAAGATCGTCTTTGGGAAAGCGTTGCGAGGGTGTGGTATGCGCGTGTTCCAGTCTTTGATTATTCTGGCTGTGCTATGCGTTGCCGTTCACGGCTTCTGTGCCGACCAGCCGGAGCAGAGTGTTCTGTCGGACGACGAGGCCGCCACGTTGCTCGCCACGGCTCGCACCCGGCTGGAACGTATAGGCGTCGTGCATATCCCGTCAGGCCCTCCCGCATCGGAAGTCGGAAACTCTGAACCACCCGGGGAGGAATTCCTGGGAAGCCTGCCGAACAACGAGGAGCGCTATGAGCTCCTTGACGAGGTTGAGGCAGACTTGCGCCTAGTGGTCGCTAGCCTGCCAAGCGCAGATGCATACCACCTGCTCGGCATCACACGGCTGCTGCAGCTCGATCCCGATCGGGCCGCCTCGGCCTTTCGCATTGCCATGGATCTGGGGGGGCCGAGCCAGGAACGCTACAACTATCTCGTTACAGCCCTTATCGAGGCCGGCCGCTTGGACGACGCACTCAGAACCGCCGAGGAATACATCCGCGCCTATCCAGCCGACGAACTCCAAGGGCTGTCCATGCTCTCCAACATCTCGCTTTACGCCATGGACGCCGAAGCCATGGAGCGGGTCGCCAACCGCATGCTCGTGATCGATCCCGACAACCTCGATGCCCTGATCACCCTGGCCAGCGCCGATGCAGTACGCGGCAACTGGGAGGAAGCCGAGCGCAAGTTCGAGGCCATCGCCGCCAGCCACCCGGAGGTCGAGGAGGATCTCGAACTGCTCAAGGATCAGCTCTTCGTGCTCCAGCCTTGACGCAGCCGAAAAGCTGCCCTGCGGATTGCGTCTACTGCCTACGCAAGCACCTGCACCCCACCAAGTATTAGAGCATTTTGCTTTTGAAAATGCTCTGCAAGCCATGCGTCGGCATGGCTTGCCGCCGCGTAGGCGTAGGCGCAATTCACTTGCGCCGTCAACGCCGGAGCGGGCGTCTTAAAAGCAATCTACTCTAAAGTCCCTTGGCCAGGGCGTCCATTTCCTTGAGCAGCCGAAGCAGCTTTGGCAACTCCGAGAAAGGAATCATGTTCGGCCCGTCGCACGGAGCTTTGTCCGGGTCCGGGTGCACCTCCATGAACAAGGCTGCCACGCCGGCAGCCACTCCGGCCCGCGCAAGCGTGGGCACGAAGTGCCTCTGGCCGCCACTGCTAGAACCCAGGCCTCCCGGCAACTGCACCGAATGGGTCACGTCGAAGACGACGGGCTGGCCGGTCTCGGCCATGATTGCAAACGAACGCATGTCCACGACGAGGTTGCCATAGCCGAAGCTCGCTCCCCGCTCGCAAAGCGCGATCTGCTCATTGCCCTCTTCCAAGGCCTTGGAAAGCACGTTTTTCATGTCCCAGGGCGCCAGGAACTGACCTTTCTTGATGTTCACGGGTTTTCCGGTGGCAGCCACGGCGCGGATGAGATCGGTCTGGCGGCAAAGAAAGGCCGGAGTCTGCAGCATGTCGACTACCGCAGCCACGGGCGCGGCCTGCTCGGGGCTATGCACGTCCGTGATCACGGGCACGCCGGCCTTCTCACGCACCTCGGCAAGAATATCCAGGCCTTCGTCCATGCCCACGCCGCGAAAAGAGCCTGAAGAGGTCCTGTTGGCCTTGTCGAAGGAGGATTTGTAAATGAAATCCACACCGGCGGCCTCGAAAATTTCCCGGAGCTCAAGGGCCGTACGCAGGGCGAAATCCCGACCTTCCATGGCGCAGGGACCGGCGATGAATACCAGGGGGAGAGAATTCGACATCAACACCGATTTGCCAGGCGCCGATATGATAATCTGCTTATTCTGCATGCTGATCACCCGAAATTAAGGTTCGCTAAATTTCTGACTTGGCAAAGAAACGTCAAGCTTTCCGGCGCTATCACCAGCCATCCGTCCGCTTCCGACATGAGTTAGAGCGTGGTCTGCTTGGTTCTTCACATTACTGCCGAGCACAGTTCGTACGCCAAGGGCGACGTGTAGTCGAGAGGTTGGCCTGCACGCGAAAAGCTCCATCCTTGTCTGGATGGAGCTTTTCAAAAACAGGATGCCAGCAGGCTATCCCTCCGCTTCAGGCCTTCCGCAACTCCCCGATGATCCGCTTGAGTTCAAGCGACATGTGGCTCGGAGCAGCCGTGGTTAATCCCCCCGCAGCTTGCGCCACAAGGTGTTGACGCTCACGCCCAGTTGCCTGGCGGCCTCGGCCTTGTTGTCGCCGGTTTGCCGAAGGATCTCGGCGATGATATCCTGCTCGTGCTCGCGCATGCGTTCCTTGAGCGACACTCCGTAATCCACGACCAGCCGGGTTGGCTTCCCGGCGCATGCCGGCATGGCCTCCAGGGCCAACTCTTCCATGATCTCCAGCAACAGAGCCTGACCATCGCCATCAGCCATTCCGGCCAGGGCGGCATAGCGTTGCGCCAACGAGTCCAACTCACGCACGTTGCCCGGCCAGGAATGGGTGGCCATGCGGGACAGGACAGCCGCTGAGAGCGGCAGGGGCAAGAGGGTCTCGGGGATGTGGTAGCGTGCGAGCAGGGACTCTAAAAGGGCTGGTATATCCTTGATTCGCTCGCGCAGAGGTACGCTGTGCAACTTGAGCGTAGCAATGCGGAAATAGAGATCCGCCCTGAATTGGCCACCCCTGGCTTCCTGGGCCAGGTCCTTGTAGGTCGAGGCGACGATGCGCACATCGACGGGAATGATCCTGTCGCCGCCCACGCGCATGATCTCCTTCTCCTCGATTGCGCGCAGCAGGCGCACCTGAAGGCTCGGCGCGATGTCGGCCAACTCGTCCAGGAACAATGTCCCGCCCGCGGCCAGTTCGAACAACCCCTGCTTGCCGCCCCGCTTGGCGCCGGTGAACGCGCCCTCCTCATAGCCGAAGAGCTCGCTCTCCAGCAGGGACTCGGGCAGCGCGGAGCAGTTCACGGCCACGAAAGGTTTGTCTCTTCTGGGGCTTGCCGCATGGATGCCCTGTGCCAGGATCTCTTTGCCCGTACCTGTCTCGCCCTGGATGAGGATGGCCGCATCCGTGGCCGCATATTGGGTGGCCTTGTCACGCAGCTTAACCAGGGCCTCGCAGGAACCCTTGAGATCGCCCATGCGGTAGCGCGCCACGAACCCCTTGGAATATAAGCGTTCCTTTAGCTTGCGATCCAGATCCTGGATGCGCGAGGCCCGTGTGAAGGTAGCCACCACGGCCCGCGTGTCCTCGGAAACACTGAACGGCATGGCGCTGATGACCAGGTCCACGCCGCCCACGCGCCGGAACTGGTCCACCTCGGCCTCGCCGCTCTCTAGAACCCTGTGCAGACCGGCTGTGCGTAAAGCCTCCGGTATGGGCCCGTGCAGAACCTTCTCGGCGTCCAGGCGCAGCATCTCAGCAGCTACGGGGTTCATGAGATCGATCTTCCCGTTGGAGTCGATCCCCACGACGCCTTCCTTGACCGAGTGCAGAATGACCCGCAGCCGTTCGGCCTCTTGCTGATTGCGTCGCTGGGACGCGGCGATGACACGCGCCTCATCCAAGGCCTGCTGGATGACACGATCTCCGGGCACGACCACAAAACCCTTTCCGCCCACGGAATCGGCGATCGTCTTGCAGATGCCGCCGCCCACGATACAAGAATAACCGTCCTCCACGGCGCGTGTGATGCATGCCACCAGTTCGGGTGTGGAGCGGAACTCCAATTTACGCACATCCACGTCCAAGATTTCGGCCATAATCTCAACGCCCGAAACCGATCCGCCGAAGCTCGTCAACCCGATCTTCCGGGAGCGTTCCCTGGCAAGCAGGAGCGCTCGAATCACATCGATATCCCTGCGCGCGATCGTCACCACGGGCAGTCTGAGCTGCTCGCGCAGGAGCCGCCCAGTGGCCCCACCGCCAAACACAACTTCCACACCGTCGGCCAGGCACTTTCTAGCCACTGGCAGAGCCTCTTCCATACTGGACAGCCGAATCTCGATATGCTCCAGCTCCGGGTCCTCGAAGGCCTTTACCGTGCGGGCGATTTGTTCTGAGCTGGAGACAAAAGCGAATTTGAAGGGCTTGAAGCCGGGCATATGGGAATTCCTCCTGCCCGGGGAAGGAATTGCCCGGACGCCCTGGCAATAATCACCCTTCTTGAGGCTGGCAAGCATATGAAGCGCCAGAGAAAGCAAGAAAGGAGCGCCCCTCTCTCCACGGGGGTGTTTCCACCCTTGCGGAATCGGATGAGGGGGCCGGCGGCAGAGTCATGATTCTCGACTAAGCGCCGCCGGTCCAGCAATGTTTGCTCAAGCTAGCGCTATCAGCGACTTTAAAAGAATAAATCCTCCGACGACGATGCACACCACGGCCACGATGGTCCGCAAGCGTTTGGCGCCGGAACAGTGCGCGATGTACGCGCCGATGGCTACGCCGACGAGCTCCACGGCCGTGACCCACATGCCCGTCGTGAAATCGATACCGCCGAACTTGAGGTTGCCGATAGTTCCGGAAACCGCTGCCACGATCTGGATGACTTGGCTCGTGGCGATGGCGGTCAGGGGGGCGAAGCCGAGTATGACCATCATGGGCACGGACAGCACAGGACCACCCACGCCAGTCAGGCCCGAGCCGAAACCCACGGCGGCGCCGATTGTGAACAGCGCCAGGCGCTTTCCTCTCGTGCCGCCCTCGGCGGCCATAAGGCCTTTGCCAGTGTACGGCCGGTACGTGTAAATGCCGGCGAAGATGATGATGCAGGCCAGGGCGATGTTCAGATAGACGGCATTCATATGCGAATTAACCATGGCCCCCAGGTAGCCGAAGAACACCGCGCCCAGGCAGACCGGGATGGTGATGCCCCAGTCGATACTGCCCTTGCGCTGATAGAGCCATGTGCCGACCACGCCGGTGAAGATGAAGCTGAACAGTGCAGTGGCCATGGACATATGCGTGGTCAGGCCCGAGAAAACGGCCAGGGCCGGGATGAGCAGGATGCCGCCCACGCCGACACAGCCGATGAGCGTGCCTACGATAAGTGATACGAGAGCCAGAAGAAGGATCGACATGCTGAGTCTCTCTTTATTCCGGGCGGGCACATAGCGCCCGCCCGGGGTTAGGGTTGAGGGAGTGAGGTTAGAGGCCGGGAGGCAGTAGATAGAAATCGGACTTGAGCAGCGCGATGGTCACGATGAAGTAGAGAGTGGACACGACAACCGAGATTACCCCGCCGATCATGCCATAGACGAACATGCGCTTGAGGTTGGCGCCGAAGCCGGCCACGATGCCCTGGGCGCCGGTGGACGATGCTACGGCGTAGCTCCAACTGATGGCCGCGCCCACGGACCAGATGAAGGGCACCGCACCGTATTCCATGCCGCCCCAGTTCTTGAAGGCTTCAATGACAATGGGGATCATGACGCCTGCCGCGGCCGTGTCCGAGGTGACCTGGGACAGGGCGTTGCCGCCGAGGCTGAAGGCCACGATGGCCGAGATGTCGCCGCCCGAGGCGAACACGCCGCCGAGCCACTGGCCCACTACCGCGCTGGCGCCGGTCTGGTTGAGAATGCGGCCCAAGGCCACGGAGGCCGGCCAGATGAACAATATGGCCAGGGGGAAGTGCTTCTTCAGGGCGTCGATGGACACGATGTTTTCGCCCGACTTGCGGCGTGAGGGCATGAAGAAGAGCACCAAGGCCAGGATGAAGAACATGCGCCCGGGTTGCAACCAGGCGAAGAACGGTCCCTTGACCATGTCGACATAGGCGGGCCGCAACAGGGCCAGGAGCACGATGAGCAGGAAGCCGTAACAAGAAACTTTTTCCTCATAGCTGAAGGGACCCATGGCCTCCAGCTCCTTGCGATAAAACTCTCGGCCGCCCTTGAAGGTCTGGACCTCGGGCTTCATTAACAGCCACATGAAGGCGCACATGGCCGCGATGACGACAAGCGAAACCGGGATCATACGCAGGGACCAATCGAGGAAATAGATCTCGTGGCCCACATACTTCTGGAGCATGCCCAGGGTAACCACGGCCTGGCCGCCCCCCAGCGGCGTGGCCATGCCGCCCACGGACGCGCCCCAGGCCACGGCGATGAGCACGTTGGAGGCCGCGTTGCTGTTCCAGCGCTGCTCGAAGGTCTCATAGCCGGCGTAGATGAGTGCGGCCACGGCCACGGGAGCGAAAATGGCCGCCACGGGCGTGTTGCCCATGACGAAGCTGATGAGGCCCGTGAGCAGGAACCAGCCGATCATCTGCTTACGCGTGTCGTTGCCGAAGCGCAGCAGGAAGTGCAGGGCCATGCGCTTGGCGAAGCCCCAGCGAGCCCAGGCCACGGTCACGATACTCGTGCCGAGGATCAGGAAAAATTCCTTGTGCGCATAGGATTCCAGGACCTTTACTAGAGGCATGTACTCGTGGAAGGCCACTACGAAGAGCGGCACCAAGCAGGTGACCTTGATGTCCACCGCCACGGTGACCCACCAATAGACCATCCAGAACAGAATGCCGAAGCCCATGCGGGCGTTCAGCGGACCGAAGAATGGAATGAACTGCACGGCCAGAAAAATGGCCGGGCCGAGCAGGATGTGCAGCCAGTTCCGGCCGTTGCCGGGCTGGCTTTGTACCTCGTTCTCCCTCATGACACGCTCTCCCCTGCAGAGTAGGTGATGCGAAGGGAGGCTGGCGGGACGTCCGCCAGCCTCAGGAGTGATGGCCTACAGAGCCAGCTTGCCGTTGTAGTCGCGCTTGATGCTGAAATGGGTCTTCCACTTGCGCCAGGCTCGCTGACCCATAATGAGCTCCTCCTCGGGCGTGCCCAGGGGATAGACTCCGGCCGGCACATCGGCGTCGGTCCACAGGCCCTTCTTCTTGCGCTCCTCACGTTGGTCCATGAGCCAGTCGTTGTAGCTCTCGTAGACGATATGGCCTTCGGGGCCGTCCAGAGTAGCGGCGCGGATGCGGCCGTCCCACTCTTCGTACTTCTCGATCTTCGCGGGCAGAGGCATCTCGGGCTTCACATCAAGTTCGTAGCCGGCCTCCTCCAGTTCCTTGCCGGCCACGGCGGCGAAGATTCGCTGGTCGCGCAGACTGAGCAGATCCTTGTAGATGCCGATGTACTTGTCGCTCACCGGGCTGCCCAGAGGCTTGTGGTCCTCGGTATTGCCGCGGGCCTTGCCGATGTCGGAGCTGTGGAAATGCATCATCTGCGGGCTGTATTCTTCGCCCAGGAAGTCGCAGGTGGCGCGCAGCACCTTCTCGGGCTCGCGAACGAGCTCCTCGTAGCTGATGTCGAACCACTGGTCGGCCCTAAGCTTCTCGCGCCAGGGCTTGACCGCGTTCATGCACATCTTCCAGACCTTGGCCGCGCTGTAGATGTTCGTGGGGCCGAATGAAGACTCCAAGTAGTCCGCCGAGGCGTCGCGTCCATCGCGGGTGATGTAGACGAACTGAGCGTTGGGGAAATCCTGAAGAATAGATCCGACGAAGAATAGGTTATAAGGCGTCTTTTCGCCCCAGCGCGGCTTGTTGCCCGTCTCCCTGGCATAGCGTTCGAACATGGCGGCATAGAGACCGGCGAAGCTCTGCTCGCGTGCGCTGGCCACGATTTCGTCCACGATGGTTCTGGGATTAACCTTCATGCCCCAGTACGGGGTTTTCAGGCCATGCACCATCTCAGAGGCCAAGGTATGGAAATTGTCCTTCTTGGACAGATCGCCATAGGTGTGCAGGTATGGACGAAAGCGAGAGTAGTACCAGACGACCTCAGGCACTGCAATTCTGGGATGGCAGCCAAGCATTGCCATGATCAATGTAGTGCCGGACCTTTCAGGGCCGAGCATAATGATCGGCCGCTCCTTAAGCATTATAGCCACAAAAACCTCCTGGTGTTTTTCCCTCCTTTGAGCAAGGCGCATGCCACGCCAACTACAACATTTAATATACAGAAATGATTACATGTTTTCACTGAAGACCATACGAGGTCCACCGCATGACTATCAATAGTGATACGGTCATAGTATCGATTTCGATTCTTTTCTCCCGTACAGACAAAAACCGTTGAACTTCAGTGCTGAAAGCGGATGGAGAGAAGCACCGTCCAAATCCCTTCCACGGCCTAGGCAGTAATAAAAAGGCTCCGTTCCTCTTGGAACGGAGCCCCATTAAGAGCAGTGCGGACTTCCCGCCTTTTCTCTACTCCAAGAAACGCCCCGTAACCGAATCGGGATCGGCCTTGATATGCTCGGGCGTGCCCTGGCTGACGATACGCCCGCCGGCCTCGCCGCCGCCCGGCCCCAGGTCCACGACCCAGTCCGAGGCGCGGATGATGTCCACGTTGTGCTCGATGACGATGACCGACGCGCCCTTGTCCACCAACTGGTGCAGTACGTGGATGAGCTTGCCCACCTCGTGCATGTGCAGGCCCGTGGTGGGCTCGTCCAGGATGTACAGCGTGCCGGGCAGGCTGCGCTTGCCCAGCTCGCGGGAGATCTTGATGCGCTGGGCCTCGCCGCCCGAGAGTGTCGTGGCCGGCTGCCCCAGGCGGATGTACTCCAGGCCAACGTCCTCCAGCACCGACAGCCTGCGGTCCAGTGCCGGATAATGTTTGAACAGCTCGCGGGCCTGGCGCACGGTCAGGTCCAGGACATCGGAGATGTTCAGGTCCTTGTAGCGTACGTCCAGGGTCTCGCGGTTGTAGCGCTTGCCCTTGCAAACGTCGCAGGTCACGTACACGTCGGGCAGGAAGTGCATCTCGACCTTGATGACGCCGTCGCCCTGGCAGGCTTCGCAGCGGCCGCCGCGCACGTTGAAGGAGAAGCGGCCTGGCTTATAGCCGCGCGCCTTGGACTCTTTGGTCTCGACGAAGATGTTGCGCACCTCGTCGAAGATCTTGGTGTACGTGGCCGGATTGGAACGCGGAGTACGGCCGATGGGCGACTGGTCGATGCTCACGATGCGTTCGATGCGCTCCGCTCCTTCAATGCCCCTGATCTGGCCCGGCTCTTCCACGCGGATGCCCTGGGACAGGGCCAAGTGCTTGTACAGCGAATCCACCACCAGCGAACTCTTGCCCGAACCCGAAGGGCCGGTGACGCAGACCAGGCAGCCCAGGGGGAAGGCGCAGTCGATGTCCTTCAGGTTGTTTGTGGTCACGCCCGAAAGAGACAGATGGCCCTGGGGCTCGCGGCGCGTGTCCGGTATCTCGTTCTTCATCTCCCCGCGCAGATACTTAGCGGTCAGGGTCTGCGCGCCGTTCATGAGCCCGGAGGACGGGCCGGCGAAGACCAGCTCGCCGCCCAGCAGGCCCGAGCCAGGCCCAAGCTCCAGCACATGGTCGGCCTCGCGGATGGTCGCTTCGTCGTGCTCGACCACGAGCACGGTGTTGCCCCGGCCCTGAAGCTTGCGCAACGTCGACAGCAACCGCTCGTTGTCGCGCGGGTGCAGGCCGATGGATGGCTCGTCAAGCACGTAGGTCACGCCCACCAGGCCCGAGCCGAGCTGGCCGGCCAGGCGGATGCGCTGAGCCTCGCCGCCCGAGAGCGTGGCCATGTTGCGCGCCAGGCTGATGTAATCAAGGCCCACGTTGACCAGGAAGCCAAGCCGGTGGGTCAGCTCCTTCATGAGCGGCTCGGCGATGACCCGCTCATGTCCCTTGAACTCGCGTTCCTGCAGCCAATCCAGAGCGCGCGAGATGGGCAGCGAGGTGAACTGGAAGATGTTTTTGTCGTCCACGCGCACGGCCAGGGCTTCGTCCTTGAGCCGCGCGCCGTGGCAGACCGGGCAGGGCGCGGACTGGCGGAAGCGCGACAATTCGTCGCGCCAGATGCGGTTGATGGACTCGCCCATTTCCAATAGCGGCACCACGCCCCGCCAGCCCAGCTCCTTATCGCCGTGGAACAGGTGCTGCCAGGCTTCGGGCGGGAACTTGCCAATGGGCATGGCCATATCGAAGCCCCACTTGCGGCCCAAACGCTCCAGATCCTCCCGGTGTCGGGCCATGACCTTGGAGTTCTTCCAAGGCAGCAGCGCGCCGTCGGCCAGGGACAAACCCTTGTTGGGCGCCAGCAGGTTCGGCTCGAAATACTCCACACTGCCGATGCCCAGGCAGCGCTGGCAGGCGCCCTGGGGCGAGTTGAAGGAGAACAGCTGCGGCGAGAGCTTGGGCAGGCTGATCTTGCATGTTGGGCACACGGACTGGGTGGAGAAGATGCGCTCCTCCATGTCGCCGGGCCCCATGGTCGCCACGTACAGCCGCTCGCCGCCGTAGCGCAGAGCCAGCTCCACGGAATCGGCCAGCCGCTTGCGCATGTCCGGCTTGGAAACCAGGCGGTCCAGCACCAGGTCGATGGTGTGCTTCTTGTTTTTTTCCAGCTCGGGCACCTCGTCGATGCCCAGCACCTCGCCCTTCTTGCCTCCCAGGCGCACGCGCACGAATCCCGCGCGCTTGAGCTTGGCCAGCAGCTCCTTGTGCGTGCCCTTCTGGTGCTCCACCAGCGGGGCCATGAGCATGAAACGAGTGCCCTCGGGCAGGGCGGATATCTCCTCCACGATCTGGTCGCTGGCCTGGGCCGCGATGGGCTTGCCGCACTGGGGGCAGTAAAATGTGCCCAGGCGGGCGAAGAACACGCGCAGGAAGTCGTAGATCTCGGTCACCGTGCCCACGGTGGAACGCGGGTTGCGCGAGGTGGTCTGCTGCTCCAGGGAGATGGCCGGAGACAGACCCTCGATCTTGTCCACGTCTGGCTTGTCGAGCTGGGGCAGGAACTGACGGGCGTAGGCCGAGAGGGACTCCACGTAGCGGCGCTGGCCCTCGGCGTAGACGATGTCGAAGGCCAGGGTGGACTTGCCGGAGCCGGACGGTCCACAGACCACCACCAGTTCGCCGCGGGGGATATCCACGGTCAGGTTCTTGAGATTGTGCTGCCTTGCGCCTTCAATATGGATGGAATCCTTGAGAATGGAATCCTTGTTCACTGTCGCCTCACGGGCGCGGCGAACCGCGCGGAAGCGCCGGGCGCTCGGGCAGACCCGGGCGATCGCGGCGTGGTTGTCGGAAATTCGTTTTGACAGCTAGCGAGGATAAGACTTAGCGCCGGAAAGGCAAGCCTCGAAAAATTCGGCCGAACGGCGGGCGGAGAGTCGCCGTTCGGCCGGAAGGCGGAGGACGAGGCGAGGAGAAGTTATATCCAGGTGATGTCCGCGCCGTTGAGCGGCTCCTGCCCGCTGATCGACGTGCCGTTTGCCGCCTGCGGCTCGGCCGCGCGATCCTCGCCGGCAGGAACTTGGGCGATCCGACTCCGCGCCAGCCGCTCTCTCGCGCTTGGCGCAGCCAGCAAGTCATCGCAGCGCTCCCAACCCTTGATATGGCCCGTACATCCCCGGTCATTGCAGAAATAGAGATACATGCTCACCCTTCCATGCTTTGGTTCACGCAGTAAGCCAACGCACCCAACCCTGACCATAGCCATAACACGTTACAGGAATAATGCACGGAAAAAATTCATGTGAACTACTTACTCCAAACCGGGTGAATCAAGCGACTGCCCTTGAACGCAATCACCAGCCTCATAAAAAGATGCACATGCCAGTCTGAATTCATCCTGTACGACCTATCAAATGCGTCATGCATGCAGATGCACGTATTCCATCCCTGCCATACCGGGAGGAGCACAATGCTAAACCACTGCACAGGTGAGCTGAAGCGTCACCCCATCGCAACCAAAAAGCCGCCCACGAAAGCGAGGGCAACCGTTGGCGGCCAGGAAGTCGAAACCCCAGACTAGATCATTGGCCGCATGCCGCTGGCATCGACTGCGAAAGCAAGGGAAATGAAACTGTCCGGCGAAGAGCCGGGTTGGATGGCGGCTACGAACGTCCGTGCCGTTTGAGGCCGTTGATGGCGTGCTGCAGATTGATGTTCTGGAAGAGTATGGTCCATAAGGCAGTGATGGCCACATGCCTACCTTGGGCTGCAACGTGGTCCTTGATCATGCGCCGCAGCCGCAGAGCCTGATGGGCGAGCATGAGCCAAGCCGACAAATCCAGGAAGGTCGAAAAGTCGTCCAGCAGGTCCGTCACGGGCAGGCCGGCCACAACCAGGGCGCTCCCTTCGCCCATAACGATCAAGGTCAGGGCGCAGCCGAGCGAGGCTATGGTGAAGACGAGGCTTGCCGTCAGCAGGCCGGGATTGAGCCGGCGCTCCGAGCGCAGCCGCTGGAAAGCCCCAAGTCGGCGCAGGAACCAGACAGAGCCGTAAATGCCCAGGGTGATGATATTGTAGACGAGCACCAGGAACCAATGCAGTTCCGGCACATCGGCCAGCGGCCCTTCCAAGGCCGGCATGCCGCCCTGGCCGGACTCGTTCGAAAAGATAAACTCGTCCAAAAGCCCCAGGGCCGCGCCGCACTGAAAGCAGTAATTAGAGCCTTCGGGGCTCAGGGCTCGGCAACGCGGGCAGATCACATATTCCTCCAGGTTGCGCGGGCGCAAGTCTCGCCCCTACAGCCGGATGCTCGCAAGGACAGGCCATACCTGCCGTAGCGGTCTGGCGGCCCGGATACTCCATGGACGGCACGAGCTACAAATGCCGCCGCCAGGAACAGGAACGCCTTTCCCTGCCCTACTTGCGCCGCCGCTCCTGATCAACGCCCCCCTCCGGTCCGCGCCGGCATCGCCCGCATTGGAGCGATTCGCACATGCATTGCGCGGAAGCAGGGTCGCATCCGCCCCTGGAGAGTGAGCTTGGAGAGAGCAAAGCCCTTCCAGGTGCCTATGCACTATACTAAATACGCAGGCTCAATCCCGTGTAAGCCTGTACCTGGCTGTTCACGCTGGCCAGGCTCATGGCCAGGCTGCCGCCGAAGAAGTCCTCGGTATTGTCCGAGAACCAGGTGCTCATCATGTCCGACTGGATGCGGCGGCGCATGTCGGCGGGAGATATCTTGGCATCGGCCGTTTCGGTGAGCTTGGTGAGCTGCAAAAGATCCGCATACTCCTGAGTCAGCTCCGGGTTGGATTCGAAGAAGCGCTCCACCTTGGCCTTGTCCGGGTGGTTCGCGGCGGTCACCTTCCCGGAATTGGCATCGTAGCTCAAGTTCAGGTCAGTGGACAGGTCCACGCCCATGGCCTCCAGGCCTTCGCGCACTTTTTTCTGGAACTCTTCAAGCCGTTCCTCGCGGTAGTCCTTTATGTCGTCGAAGGTCAGCTTGTCGCCCTGCCTGGGCACATCCGCCAGCAGCTCTTCCACCTGACGGCGGATTTTGCCGCCCGAGGTCTCGCGGGAGGTCCCATTTTGCCGGGTCTGGCCCGCGTCAGCCGACGCGGTCGATTCCGCCGATCCCCCGCTAAGCCAGCTGGCAAGCGAACCCAAGCCGTATCCGATATTTTGTATGGCCATGACCGTTGCTCCTTTTTTCCGACTTGGCTTCCTAGTGCAACGTCCATGCCCTATTAGACAATGCAGAAAGAGATCACGCAGGATTTTCGACAATCCACGGAACGAGCATCACCCCGCCAGCTTCTTAGCTATCCCCGCCACATACTTGCCCTGGAACCGCGCGCCGTCCAGCTCGTTCTCGCTGGGCATGCGGCTGCCGTCCGGTCCGGCGATGGTCGATGCGCCATAGGGCGAGCATCCGGTGATCTCGTCGATGCGCGACTGGCCCTGGAAGGTGTACGGCAGGCCAACGTAGATCATGCCCTGGTGCAGCAGCGGCGGGATGGACATGAGAATGGTCGATTCTTGGCCGCCGTGCTGGGTGTTGGAGCTGGTCATGATGCTGGCGACCTTGCCCCCCAACGCGTTCTTGACCCACAACTTGCCCGTGGCGTCCCAGAACACGCGCATTTGGGCGGCCATGTTGCCGAAGCGCGTAGGCACGCAGAAGATGATAGCGTCGTAGTCCGGCAACTCGTCCACCGTGGCCACGGGCACATGCTCCCACTGTTTGCGGGCCTCCAGAGCACCCATCTTGGCCAGGATCTCGTCGGACAGGTTTTCGGGCACGCGGCGCAGGATGGCCTCGCAGCCTTCCACTTGGCGCACGCCTTCGGCCGCGGCTTGAGCCATGATGTAATTGTGGCCGTAGGTCGTATAGAAGAGAATCAGCGCTTTCATGAAGCCTCCGGCATGGTTGAAGAAAAACAGCGCCTTGCCGCTGTTATCGCGACAAAGGCACGTGTTTCTTCAACACTAGCAGGAGATGAGTGAATTGGACAAGGCTTGAGGACTTGCGCCCCGCCTCCCGGAATAGCCTACTCGCCCCAGAAGTAGATGACGGAAATGCCGTCGGGGGTGGTATGCACCAGGGGCGGACGCGCCTCGCCCTGGACGTAGTCGAAAACGATGCGCAGGAAGTCCGGGTGCTCGCCAACGCGGATGGAGCCAACGCCGTTGAAACGCACGCGATGATCGGTGGGGCCGTCATAGCGCCAGCGGCCAGGGATATCGACGATGCGGCGCGGTGGATTGTCGAGCAGGAAAGTCTTGTATGCGCCACGGCGGCCGATGTCGGCGCCCAGAATGAAGGCCACCTGGCCCTGTTTGAAGCTCAGGTCGGCCGGGTGCCGCCGGGAGTCCAACCAGAATGGCCGCAACGTGCGGGGCCTGATGGTTTGGGCGGATTGGCCGGATTTGCCGACCTTGGCGCTCTTTGCGGACTTAGCAGACTTGGCAGACTTGGCAGACTTGGCCTTTTGTTCGCCTTCAGTTGACAGATTCGACAGCTTGCCCTCGCGAATGGGCACGATCTCCAAGGGCTTGCCCGCCGGCTGGGCCTGTACGCCCTGAAAGCTCTGGACAGTCGCGGAAGGCTGCCCCGCGTTCTTCTCCACTTTCATTGGCGGCGGCAAATCGTCTTCCGGCAAGGGAACAGGCGCGGCTACGGCAGCAGGTTCCTCGGCCAGGGGCTGGTCCTGCGCAACGGCAGGTGTCTCCGCCCCGCCCGCCGTTCCACCCGGTTGGTCCGGGATAGGGACCACCGGCTCTGCCGGGGCCGTTGGCTCGGGCAAATTCTGACTGGGAGCGGGCGGCTCCCCGTCTTCCTTGACTGCGGCAGGTTGAGCGGAAGTCGACGGGGGGGGCACGGGTTGCTCGGACTCCGGAGCTGAGAGCTTGAAGCGCTTCTCGCCTCCGTCTTGGGCAAAGGCAGGCATGCCGACCAACGCCACACTTACGAGCAGCGAGGCAATCCATACGATGCGCCCGAAGTTCCTGATGCTCATTCTTTCCTCTAAGCCTGCTCGTCCACGATGCGCTGGGTAAGGCGTTCAAGAAGGGCCAGTTCCCTGCGCATGGCTTCGCTTGGCAATCCGGTCCTATCCACGCGCGGCTGATGCGCGGGAGCAAACGCGTGCAGGGTCGCGCCCCAAACAGGCGTCCTTGATCTTGTAAAGCGAATCAGCCGTTCAATCAGCTCACGACGCTGCTCGGCCGTGATGCCCTGCGACTGGCTCATGTCTTCCGTCCATGGTGTCTGGTTGAACATGCCTGCGCCCCGTGGGGCTTGGCATGCCGCCTTTTATTGCGCGTCTCTCCGGCCGCGTCAAATCCAAATAACAGCTAGCGAGCAATGGTCTTTCGCCAGACCTCTTTGAGTTTCCCCACAGTTCGTCCCGCACCTTGACGCAGTTCATCCAAGGCGCTCCCCGGCCTGGACAGCTCCCTTACGCGCGCCTCCATCTCGCGCAACCTGGACCGCAAGGCCTCGACTTCCGCCTCTGACTCCCGTCCCTTGGCATCGCTCAAAAGTTTTCCGATGCGCGTCTTGAATTCATTCGCCTGCTCCAATAGCCGCCTGCGGCACGATTCCCACTCGGACATGCACCAACTCCCGGTAATTTTAATGGTATCCTTACATTCAAATGCTTGAATCTTGTCAATAACCAGGCATATAGTCATGCTCATGATCCCAGCTAATCTTGTCCACTGCGGACCCTGATGCTATCATGATCATTAACCGCTGTAACCAATAGCACTTGAACACTCACCCGGATACGACAATGGATGGCATCCTGCGCTTTAATCGCGGCAACAACGTCTACAACTTCATGGTCTTCACCGTGGAGGAGATGCGCCGCATTATCGCCCATCGCAAGGCGCATGACCAGGACTACAAATTCCTATACGACAGAGGCGTTCTTGAGGCTATATTGGGCCATCCCGTGACCTTCTGGGTTCCCGACGGATTCACGGCCTATGAGGAAGGCATGCGCATGCTCATGCGTGTGGATGAAGAGGAAAAGGAAGTGCCCCTGTCCGAGGTGAACCTGGAATTCGCGGACCAGCAGCCCGCGCCATCCGATCCCGGCGTGAGCATGCTCGAACCCATGGTTACGGCGGTCATGGGCTGTCATGGCGGAGAAATCATCGAGTATGCGTGGAACGGCCTGCAAGCCCCCTTGGACCCGGCCCGCATTACCTTGCGCATCAAGACCCAGGAGCATGGTCGCGACATGCTCCTTGTAATCGACGAAGTACTGTACGATGGCGCACCGGCCACCAAGATCATCCGTTCCGACAGTTGTCCGGAATGGCTGTGGGAGCCTGCTTTCTTTTACGACGAGGAATTGGATCTGGACATCTGAGCCATGTCCGAGTCAGCGGCGCGGCCTCACGCGGGGGCACGCCAGCTTGCCCGCCGCTTCAAGGTTTTTTCGAGGAACTGAAAACCGTCTCGGCGCGACCTAGCGCCGCATACCCAGCTCCTTGGCCGCCATGAGCGTCAAATGGTCCAGCCAGAGGTCGTACTGCTCTCTGCTGCGGATATTCAACTCCATGTGCGCGGCAAGCGAGTAGGCGTCGGGGACGTACCTGTAACCCTGCTCCTTGAAAAAGCTCCGGTAGCGGTCCACCTCGGCAAGCTTTTCGCGCGACCAAAACAGGCCGACGAATTCCCGACCGGTCATGGCCCAGGCTCCATGAGCACTGAATAACGTCGCAGCCACAAGCAACGCGACTGTCAGCATGCGAATACGCGTTTTCATGATTATCCCTACTCCCGCATGCTGCATAGCAAATCTTGCAATGACAGGGAAGCCCTGCATGCATGTGGCGCAATTCAACAGTCGCCGGACCTCAGCGCCAGAGTCCTCCGCTGCGCTCCACGACCCTTCTGAGATACCGTTCCCCGCGCGGAGACAGACCCAGCAGAGTCAGATCGCGCGCAAGCCGTTCCGGCCCGCCATAGCCGCCCAGGTAGCCATTGACCCGTGCCGCGGCGGGCGAGTCGGCGAAGGCCCGTTGGCCCATCTGGGCCGGATAAATGGCCGTAAAGTCGAGCATGACTTCCGTGGCCCCACGCAGATAGTACTTTTGATGATAATCCTCGGCGCGGTAGAACTCTTCCAGCCGCTCCACCCGCGTGTACACCCCGCCCCGACGCGCATTCCACTCGCGCAGGCTCTCCTCGGCCAGTCGCCGTTCCTCCTCGTCAACCCAGAAGATGACCGAGGCGTATTGCCGGGACCAGGCCGGCCGCGAGGGTTCGTGCCCCTCCCAGAACAGCCGCAGCAGTTCGGCATAATCGATGGTCTGCGGATCGTACTCGATCTGCAGCGTCTCGCTATGATCGCCGATGCGCCTGTAGGTTGGGTCCGGAGTGCTGCCGCCGGCGTAGCCCACACGCGTGCGCCAGATTCCCTCGATGCTCCCGAACCGGGAGTCCGGCCCCCAAAATCAGCCCATGGCGAAGGTAGCGATCTTGAGTCCCGCAGGGATCATGCGGTCCAGAGGCGGAATATCCGGCGTCCACACCCCGGCTTCGGCCATTGTGCTTTGTTTCATGTTCATGGCCCAAACCTCCTTGCCTCCATGCTAGCCACCCCAGCGAAACAGGCAAGCCCCAATCGCCGCTGCCTGGACCGAAAAACGACTTTGAGCTATTATCCCGGCGGAGGTAAAGCCATGGTGAACGCAATCGTGCTCATGACCGTCAAGCCTGACCTGATCAACGAGATCGCCACGCAGCTCGTGGAGATACCGGGCGTCAGCGAAGTCTACTCCGTGGGAGGCCGTTTCGACCTGGTGGCCATCCTGCGCGTACCGCACAACGAAGCTCTGGCGGAAATCGTCACGGGCAGGTTCCTCAAGATAGAAGGCATCACCGACTCGGAGACGCTCATCGCCTTCAAGGCCTATTCCAAGCATGATCTGGAGCGGCTGTTTTCGATAGGCATGGAATAGCAGCCCACCGAAATGCGGGTTAGAGCATTTTGCTTTTGAAAATGCTCTGTAAGCCATGCGTCGGCATGGCTTGCCGCCGCGTAGGCGTAGGCGCAATTCACTTGCGCCGTCAACGCCGGAGCGGGCGTCTTAAAAGCAATCTGTTCTATGTAGATCAGTAAGGCTGCGTGAGGTACGGAAGGCAAGGCCTGGGTGAGCGATGTCCGAGCTTGGCTCGAATAATGCGCAGTTGAGAATTACAGAAGACCCTTCTCAAGATTCAAATTAAATTCCGGCTACTTGCCGCAGAAAAGGGACGACCGTCGCAAAGGCGGTCGCCCCTTTTAAACGCGGGTCAAGATACATGCGCGCTTACAGGGTGCAGCGCAGAACTTTGGGGCCTTCCTCGAACAAAATAACCATCTTGTCGGGGCGCGTGGTCTTGGTGACGATGCCGAAGCCGAACTTGGAATGATCCACAAGATCACCCTCGGCGAAGCAAGCGCCCATGCTATAGGGTTTGGCCGTGGATACGTCGCGCTTGGCCATCTGCTCCTCCCAGTCGCGGCGTCCGCGGGCCGCTTTGCCCGAGGACGAAGTAGCCTTGGCCGGGGAGCGCGGAGTGGACACTCGGGTGGTGGACACGCCCGAAGCGGTTTTGGTGCGGCGCACGGTGCCAGGGCTATCGGTCTTGGCTTGGCGGGTGGTGGGCTTGTACTTGTGCGTGGAGCCGCAGACCATGCACTGGACCTTGACCACCTCGCCGTTCACGAGCGCTACCACCGCGTGCCTTAAGGCATCCCCACACTTGCCACAGTGCGCCTCAACGAAATCTCCTGCCTGGTGAGTCACGTGTCCTGTCGCTCCGTCTGATTGGTGTTGAAAAAAAGGAGCACCACAAGTCGCATGCCGTCTTGTGGCGCCCGGTGAGATAAACTTAAGCGTTTACCGGTCTGGAGGCAAGAGGCCTGCCGGGAAAAGGGCTTTAGAGCATTTTGCTTTTGAAAATGCTCTGCAAGCCATGCGTCGGCATGGCTTGCCGCTAGCTTCGGCGTAGGCGCAATTCACTTGCGCCGTCAACGCCGGAGCGGGCGTCTTAAAAGCAAGCTGCTCTAGGCTGATCGGGCCGGCAGGAGGAAAGCCTCGGGCCGAGCGTGGGCCAGCTTCTCGCGCAGCACGCGGCTGAACTCGGCGATGTCCACGGGCTTGGTCACGTAGCCGTCCATGCCTGCGCTCATGATGCGCTCCTGGTCTTCCTTCATGGCGTAGGCGGTCAGGGCGATGATGGGGATATCGCAAAGCGGCGGAGCCATGGCGCGGATGCGCCGGGTGGTCTCCATGCCGTCCATCTCGGGCATCTGCACGTCCATGAGCACGCAGTCGAAGCAGTCTCGGGCCAGCACTTCCAGCACTTCGCAGCCTGTTGGCGCGATGCGCACGTCGTGACCGGCGTCCTGCAGCAAAGCCTGGATGAATATTTGGTTGATGGGGTTGTCCTCGGCCACGAGGATGCGCAGGGGCGGCAAGTGGGACAAGGCCGTGGCGTCGGGACGGCAAACACTCTGGCGGGACGAGCCGTTCGCACAGGTCAGGGCGGCAGTGAAGGTGAAGGTGCTGCCAAGGCCCTTCTCGCTCTCCAGGCTGATGTCGCCGCCAAGCATGCCGGCCAGGCGTTTGGAGATGGCCAGGCCAAGGCCGGTGCCCGCGCAGTTCTTGCTCATGTGATCGCGGAGCTGCTCGAACATGCCGAACAGGCTGCGCTGCTTGTGTCTGGGGATGCCGATGCCCGTATCGCTCACTGTGAAACGCAGGCGGCATTGATCACCGCATTTATCCGCCAGGTCGGTCGTGAGTGTCACGCCGCCTTTGACCGTGAACTTGACGGCATTGGACAGAAGATTGCGCAGGATCTGCTTGAGCTTTTCCAGGTCGCCGTGCATTCGCTCGGGGATGGCCGGGTCCAGGCGCACATCGAAGCTCAGACCACTTTTCTCGGCCTGAATGCGGAAGGGCTCGGCCAAGGTCAGCATCTCTTCACGGAACTCGAACTCCTCGGGCTCCAGATCGACTTTCCCGGCTTCAATTTTTGACAAGTCCAGTATGTCGTTGAGGATGCCAAGCAGGCTCATGGCTGAATTCTCGATAAGCTCCAGGTAGGACTGGTTGCTGTCGCCGGCCACGCGGGCCATGAGCAGTTCGGTCATGCCAAGGATGCCGCCAAGCGGCGTGCGGATTTCGTGGCTCATGCTGGCCAAAAATTCGCTCTTGGCCCGGCTGGCCATCTCGGCCTCCTCCTTGGCCTTGCGCAGCATCTGCTCCTGCTGGCGAATGCGTGTCACATCGCGGGCGATGCACAGCACGGTGCGAATGGAGCCTTCGGCGTCGCGCTCCGGCGCAATGCGGATCTGGAAAATCTTGCGCCGTCCGTTCAGGCGGATGGGCAGCTCGACCGAGTCTTCCTTGCCCGTGCGCAAAACCCGCTCGATGACCTTCTCGGCCTCCTGCATGTCCTCATCGGAGCTTTTGATGACCTCCTGGAAACGTTTGCCGATGATCTGCACAGGCGCCAATCCCGACAGGGCTTCCGAAGCTGGGTTAAGATAGAGGAAGCGGTGGCCGTGATCCAGGCGTGCGATGACGTCGGGGTTGTTCTCCACCAAGGCCTTGAACTCCTGGTGACGCTTGTGGAGGATCTTCTCGGCCTCCTTTAGCTCCGGGATCTCACGCCAGGAGCACACGCCGCCCAGTACTTCGCGATTCAGGCCCAAAATCGGCGCGGCGTTGCACAGAATGGGGATATGCGCGCCGTCGGGCCGCACCAGTATCATTTCGCAGTTGCGGATGACCTCCCGCTCCATGACGGCCCGATACAGGGGGAATTCGCTCAACTCCAGCCCCTGGGTTTCGTCGGCGTCGAGCATGTTCCACGGCCCCAGCAGGTCGGCCAGGCTCAGGCCGATGAGGTCGCTTCCGCCGCCCAGCATCTCCCGGCCGTAGCGGCTGATGCTGAGTACCGGCAGCCTGGACGGGCCACCCGAAACGATGACTCCCTCGGGAATGGATTCCAGGATGGAATCGAGAATGACCTGGCTGGCCTCTTGCCAATGGCGAGAAGCGCCGTCGAAGGGGTAGCGCAGCCGCTCAAGCTGCTTGCGCAGCTCGGGGATCTCCAGCAGTAGTTGCTCTTTCGTACGTATGTCGTCCAAGATCTACACCCCATTGCATTATTTCTAACCCTTACTGGTATAATCCATTAGCTAAACGTTTGAAACAGCGCCAGACTTTTTTCAATTTCAGTGGGATGAAACATGGACAGGCTGATCGAGGCGTCGTAGGCATTGCCGCGAACATACTCAAGCCGGTCGAGAGACAACGCCGTGACATACCTCCCAGACTTCCTAGACTTCTCCGCGTCCATCCTGCATCAGGCATTGCGCCCCGGCGATCTGGCCGTGGACGCCACGCTCGGCAACGGCCGTGACGCCGTGCTGCTGGCCGAGAGCGTGGGGCAGGCAGGCAAAGTTTTTTGCTTCGACATCCAGGAGGTGGCCATCCACCGGGCGCGCGAGCGCCTGGCCGCGGCCGGGTTGCTCGAACGCGTGCAGATCTTCCGGGCGGGCCACGAACGTCTGACCGAGCATTTGCCGCCCGAGTCCCAAGGGCGTGTGCGCGCGGCCACATTCAACCTGGGTTTTCTGCCGGGCAGCGACCGCCGCATAATCACCAGGCCTGAAACCACCCTTGCCGCGCTCGCGGTTCTCCTGCCGTTCATGGCTCCTGGCGGAATCGTATCCATCGCCGTGTACACCGGCCATCCCGGCGGCCAAGCCGAAGGCGAGGCAATCGCCGCTTGGTGCGGGTCCCTGGCCCCGACCATCTGGCGGGTCGCACGCTACGAGCAGGTCAACAAGCCCGTAAACCGTGAAGTGCTTTATCTGCTGGAACGCCTTGGCGAAAAGCAGGCAAGCGCAAAATGCCTGCCGCAAACCCTTGCCTGAGAGGGCTGTGGCGCGCTATGCAATGGACATGAACCCGAGCTTTGCTTTCCCGCGCACACTGGTAATGATTCTGGCCTTGGCCGCGACGCTGGCCGCGATCCTGGCAGCCTGCGCCGAGGCTCCCTACACCGGCCGCCAGCAGCTCATGCTGGTGGGCGACGACCAGGCCAGCGAAATGGGCAACCAGGCCGCCCAGGAAGTGCTGACCAAGGAGCCTGTCGTCACCGGCACGCCCCAGGCGCAGATGGTCCAGCGCGTGGGCCAGCGCATCGCTGCCGTGACCGAGAGCCAGTACAAATGGCAGTTCCACCTGGTAGGCAAGGACGTGCCCAACGCCTTCGCCCTGCCCGGCGGCCACGTGTTCGTCTATGAGGGACTGTTCAAGTACGCGCGCACCGAGCCCCAGCTTGCCGCGGTTATCGGTCACGAGATCGCCCACGTGCTGGCCAGGCACGGCTCGGAACGCATGAGCGTCGCCGCGGCCACCCAGCTCGGCACCGGCATTGCCGGATCAACCTTGGGCCTGTCGCCCACGGTCATGGAAGCTTTCGGCATCGCGGCCAACTATGGCGTGGTCATGCCCTACTCGCGCACTCAGGAGAGCGAGTCCGATCGTATCGGCATCATTCTCATGGCCAAGGCCGGCTACCCGCCCGAGGCCTCCATCGAGCTGTGGCAGAACATGATGCAGGCCCCCGGCGACAAGCCGCCTGCCTTCCTGTCCACGCACCCCTCGGACCAGCAGCGCATCGCGAACATTCGCAAGCATCTGGCCGAAGCCCAGAAGTACTACCAGCCGGCGCGCTAGCTGCCCACTTGCCGCTGCCGTGGACGAGCCAACGCTCTGCCGTCCCGGCGATGCACCATCAGCTTCATGCGACAGCTTATGGTTGTCTAAGCAATTCCTATACGATAGGGTCCTCCGATTCCATTGGAGGACCTTCTCATGTACGAGCAGCGCTTCGCAATCCATGCCTACATGCGCATGGTGCCGTTTCCGCGTGTCGTAACGGCCCTGCACGAATTCTATCGCGCCGTGGAACTGGTGCAGTCCGCGCGCAGCCAGCTTGACACCCCTGAGTACGAATTCCTCCAGCGCCAGGCTATCGGCGAGTTGGGCAGTCGCCTGTTTCCTCTCTTCTCCGTATCGCTGCTTGCCGAGTATAACGAGAATGCCCCCAAGAGCCTTGAGCGTAGCGAGCGTTTCCCCGGAGTCCTGCGCGGCTTCCCCATGGACCGGCTGGTGGACGAGGTGCACGCCCTGTACGCCACGCTCAAGCCAGTACTCGACACGCACGGGCTCGGCCTTGGCGACCTGTACGAAGGCAAGACCGTCAAGGCCGGCTTCTTCTCCATAAACCAGGGGCTGCTGCCCGAAAAACTCTTCTGGCTGCGCTCCTTCGGCCTTAGCGCCTACCGGCTCCTGTCCGCCTGCGTGGACGACTGCTTCCGCCGTGGAGAAGAAGACGCTTGCCCCTGGCTTGGCCTGATCCGGAATTGAATTTCGAACATCCTGCGGCGCGCCTCTGTTGCCGAGGATTGATCTCCTCCATGCACCTCACGTCACGCCAATCGTGATGTAGTCACACCTTGCGGCTGGCCTGCCCGGCCGCACCATCCCGCTTATGCGTCTTCCGATGCCGCGCATGTCCGCGCCTGTTCGCGCATAGCTCCATCGGTACAGGCCGTGCAGTATGCATCCTTGCCTGCCGGGCCCATTCTGCCCCGCGGGAGCGTCCCACGCCCCCCAAACGCAAGGAATCGCTTCATGAATGCTTTTTTCGCTATAGTCGCGGCCCTGCTCATCCTGCTGGCCCAACCCTTCCAGGCCCAGGCCCTGGAGCCCGAAAAGGAACCACCCAACCCGGAATTTGCGCACATCATGGAGCGCATACGAAACGGCGACCTGGAACCAGGCCTCGTCCCTCTTCCAGTGACCATCAAGCAGAAGCCCATGACCCCCATGGGGCTGCAGATCCTGCGCGCCAACCTGCCCGCCAGCTTCGACCTGCGCAATACCGGCCGGATCACGGCCATCCGCGACCAAGGCAGTTGCGGGGCCTGCTGGTCCTTCGCCACCATGGCCAGCATCGAATCCGCGCTCATGCCAGGAGAATCCCTGGATTTTTCCGAGGACAACCTCAAGAACAACCACGGATTCGACCTGGGACCCTGCGCAGGCGGCAACCACATGATGTCCACGGCCTACCTGGCACGCGGCGCTGGCCCCGTATTGGAGAGCGACGACCCTTACGAAACCGGCAGCACGACCTCGCAGACCATCGCGGCGCGCAAGTGGCTCAGGAACATGGCCTACCTGCCCGCGCGTACCGGATCGTTGGACAACGAGTTCCTCAAGCAGGCGGTCATGGATCACGGCGGCGTCTACACGAGCCACTACACGAGCACCTCGACGAGCCATTACAAGTCGTCCACGGCAGCGCACTACTATTCCGGCACGACCCCGGCCAACCACGCCGTGGTCATCGTGGGCTGGGACGACAATTACCCGGCCGCCAACTTCCCCAGCCCTCCCCCGGGCAACGGCGCGTTCATCATCAAGAACAGCTGGGGCACGAGCTTTGGTGAAAAAGGCTACTTCTACGTCTCCTACTACGACAGCAAGCTCGGTTACGACGGCTCGGCCTACAGCTTCGGCTTCGGCCAGGCCGGCGCGTACTCGCAGATATATCAATATGACACCCTGGGCTGGACATCGACCTACGGCAGCGGATCAAGCCCGTCCTACGGCAACGTGTTTCCCGTCCAGGGCAGCACGGAGCAGGATATCTTCGCCGTGAGCACCTATGCCGCGGCTCCAGCCACCAGCTACACCATCCGCGTGTACAAGAATCCGGCTTCGGGCAGTCCGGTGAACGCTTCCGGCCCAGTGGCCGAAGTCAGCGGCACCTCCGCCGAGTCGGGCTACTTCACCGTGGACCTGCCCACGCCCGTGCGCGTGTCCCCAGGCGAGAAGTTCTCCGTGGTCGTCAAAGTCAGCACGACCTCCGGCACCACATACCTGGTGCCCGTGGAAGCGGCCCAGAGCAACTATTCCTCCAAGGCCACGTCCGCCAGCGGACGCAGCTACATGAGCGGCAACGGCACGTCCTGGACCGACATGGGCCAAAACGGCCGGGACGTGTGCGTCAAGGCCTTTGCCCGCGCTGCGGGCAGCGCCCCGGCCGA
The DNA here is from genome assembly GCF_000422545.1 of Desulfocurvibacter africanus subsp. africanus DSM 2603. NCBI lineage: Bacteria > Pseudomonadati > Thermodesulfobacteriota > Desulfovibrionia > Desulfovibrionales > Desulfovibrionaceae > Desulfocurvibacter > Desulfocurvibacter africanus. Next base: position 21,850 of record NZ_AULZ01000021.1, on the reverse strand, counting down.
TCCTGATTCGGATGGCGACGGGCTGGACGACGCCTGGGAGCGCCAGTACTTCGGCGACCTGGCCCAGACCGGGGCCGGCGACTATGAACAGGACGGCCTGAGCAACCTGAAGGAATACGAACTCGGCACCAACCCGGCCAAGGCCGATACCGACGGCGACGGCATGCCCGATGGCTGGGAAGTCACCTACAGCCTCAATCCCAAGAGCAACGATGCCGCCGCCGACTCCGATGGCGACGGCCTGACCAATCTTCAGGAGTATTCCGGAGGAACGAATCCGAACCAGGACGACGGAGACTCGGGCGGTGACGATTCGGGTGGCGACGATTCCGGCGGAGATGATTCCGGTGGTGACGATACCCCGGATGACGGGGGCAATACGCCCAAGCCCACGGCCAACGCGGGGCAGGACGTGCTCGTCCGTGAGAGCGGCGCGGTGCGCCTCTCCGGCGCGGCCGGAGGAGTTACCGGCGCAAGCCTGGCCTGGGCCCAGACCGCCGGCCCCAGTGTGAGCCTATCTAGCACCACGTCGGCCCAGCCGACCTTCACGGCCCCGCAGGTCGGTCCAAACGGAGCACTGCTTACGTTCCGCCTGACGGTCAGCGCCGGCGGCCAAAGCGTTTCGGATACCTGCCTTGTGCGGATCATGGACAATGACACGCCCCAGGCTTCGGCTGGCCAGGACCAGCACGTACAGACCGGCGCGAGCGTTACGCTGAACGGCTCGCACTCGCGCCATCCTCAAAATGGGGCCATGACCTATGCCTGGGAGCAGATCGGCACCCCGGCGGTGCAACTCGACAACCCCAACGCGGCCACGGTTTCGTTCACGGCTCCGGCGACTCCGGCGGCGCTGACCTTCAAGCTCACGGTGAGCACGTCTGGCAGCGCGCATGCCACCACCGACATCTGCCGCGTTTTCGTGGGCATGGACGGCACGCCGCCCCTGGCCGAGGCCGGTCCGGTGCGCACCGCGCAGCCCGGCGGCAACGTGACCCTGGACGGCTCGGCCAGCGCGGCCCAGGCCAGCGGCTCCATCGCCTACTACGCTTGGACCCAGGTCGCCGGCACGGCCGTGGATCTCATGGATGCGGATACGGACAAGCCTTACTTCACGGCCCCGAATTCAAGCGCCTGGGGCGAAAGCCTGGCCTTCGAGATCACCGTGACCGACGCAAACGGCCTGTCCAGCAGCGACCAGGTCGTGGTCAACGTCCTGGGCAGCCTCAACCAGACCGCGCCCAAGGCAAGGGCCGGAGCCGATGTGGTCATCGACGGCCTGAGCGAATACCGACCCGACGCCGCTGCTTCCAGCGACGACCAGACCGAAAACCTGGCTTACGAGTGGCTGCAGATCGCGGGCAGCCCAGTCGCCATAGCTGATCCGGCCTCGGCCGCACCTGTCATCGATCTTGCCGATGCCCAAGGCGACCAGGACCCGGTCTTTCGGCTGCGCGTGCGCGACAAGGCCGGTCTCATCGGCGAGGACGAGCTGCGCCTCGTCCTTGGCGAGCCCGATGCGGCCATGGACGATGGCCAGGACAAGGATGGTCTGGACAATCCGGACGGCGATGGCGGACAATCCTCTGGTGGTGGCGGTGGCGGCTGCGTCATGACCTCGGGCGCCGGTTTGGGCCTGGAGTGGGTCCTGCTGGCCGCCGCGGCCCTGGCATGGCGCATGCGCCGCATGACAATCAAGGGAGGCCGATCATGAAGCGTCTGCTTGCCAGCCTGACCTGCTGCGTGCTGCTGGCGGTGTCCGTGTGGGGATGCGCTGCCTGTGGGCCGGATAAACCGGACTCGGACGCGCCGCGCGAGGCTCCCGTGAACCCCGCCTTCGAGGAATGGCGGAAGCAACAGGAGCAGAAAAAAGCCAAGCCCGACGTACAGGAATCCGAGCCACCCGCCGGCTACGTCCCGCCTCCGGTGCCAACGCCAGCACGGGATCAAGATACATAACAAGCTCAGGCAAAGACCTGGAAGGCGGCCACAGCCCTTTTCCGGATAAGCAATTAGAGTATTTTGCTTTTGAAAATGCTCTGCAAGCCATGCGTCGGCATGGCTTGCAGAGCATAAGCGGCGGCGCAATTCACTTGCGCCGTCAACGCCGAAGCGGGCGTCTTAAAAGCAATCTCTTAAAAGGAATCTGCTGTAGCTGACACGAGAACCCTGTCAGGTAACAACCTGGCGGGGTTTGCTTATGCGCAAGCTGCCCCATGGCAATTCGCCAACGAACTTCGAGGGTCCAGGGGCGCGTCCGCCCCTGGTAGGTGGGGCCTGGGGAGGAGCGAGCCGCTCTGGCAGGCAATGCCCTTCCCGGTTCTTCTGCAATTTGTCTTAACTCTTGTCCCGGGCCTTGCGCTGCGGTCTGCGTCTTGTTCCGGATTCGCTTCCTTCACCGCCAGCGCCTTCCGCCGGTTCGTCGGGCCTTTGGGGGGGCTTGGGCTCCCCTTTGGCCGCCGGATCAATGCCTTGGCGCACGCAGCGGCCCCAGAGGTCGCGGGCCAGAAGGTTGAGCTTGGTCGGGTCATGCAGGTGAGCCAGGGACGAAGACCGGACCTTGGCGCGCATGTAGCGTTGCAGCACGCCGGGCCGCCAGCCCAAACGCCGGGCCAGGGCCAGAATGTAGCGTTTCTGGCGGGCGTAGGGGTCGCTGTCCGCAATCTCCAGATAACCGGGTCTGTCCGACAGGTCTTGAGGTCCGCGCCAGCCTCGGTGCAGGAAATGCTCGACGAGATCCCCAAGCTGCCCTTCCGAAAGCTGCGCGGCGGATTCAATGCCAAACATCTCGCGCAGCGTGGCCCGGTATTCCTCCTCGGTCAGCCCCAGATCCTTCCTGGCGATGTGCACCTTGGCCAGCAAGCCTCGGCGATAATCCCGGCTGTCCATGGCGTACCTCCTCGGCGGGCGGAGCCCTTTCCAATTCGGCATACACGCATGGCCGGCGCGCGGCACGCACGAAAAAAGGCGAAATGGCCTGTCCGGACCATCCCGCCTTCAATGCGCGCAACCATTCCGATTGGCGTCTATAAATCCTGCATGACCCAAACCACGCGGCCCACGCAGCGTTGCTCCTTGAGGGCCTGGGTGAGGGTCGTCTCGGAGAAGCGCGGGTCCATGCTCGCCAGCCTGTAGGAGGCGCTATGCATGTCGTGAAAGACGCGCTTAATGATCAGCCCCTCGCGCGGGACATGGAAGGCGTATATCTCGCCATCCACTATGTTGCGGCGCATGGTGTCGATGCCCACGAAAGCGCCCTTGAGGATGATCGGGGCCATGTCCACGCTGTCCACCTGCATCACATGCACCGAAGGGCGGTGGAACATGGCCGGGATCTCCATATGGAAGGTCCACTCGGGCTGCCATTGGCCGTTTTCGTCCTCACGGCCCAACATGCTTGACACGCCTACCAGGCGAGATGATGAGGGCTGGCCTGCGCCGGCTTCATCTTCAAGCCCCTTGGACGGAGACGCGCCAGGCTTGAGGTAAACTGGGCTTGCACCCTCCAGTAACCAATCCGGGTTGAGCCCGTAGGTCCTGAAAAGCTTCATGAGCCAATCGGCAGGCACGGAGCCTCGACGCTTGGCATCTGAAATGCTGGATTGGCGGATGCCGAGCACCTTACCAAGCTCCACTTGGGTTTTGACGCCGGTGGCCTTGCGCACACGCTCTAGAAACAAATCAAACGATGATACCATATGAATCGCTCTTCCTATGAGTCTCATGGGGGGGATGAAAAAGAGAAGTCATGATAAGAGCTAATCCAATACAAAGCAAGAGTCATTGCCCACAAGGCCAACCGGAAGAATTCTAGAGGAAGCCCGATAGGGAATCTGGTTCGATCATATACTAGTTACTTAATTTTGTGCTGGCATGGAATATTAGGACATCATTTTTCCGACAACAACTGAGTCAACCACTCCTGTATCACTAAGCTGTTAAGAGTATTATCATTCCACAGTGGAAATTCCAGTCCGAAGTGGTTTGCCGCATAGCTTGCGAAGCCAGTCTTAGTCAGGCCTGCTAGTAACACTGGGCGCAGCCATGGCGGCAAGTCCCTCCAGAGGCAGGTCAGCACATGGCTGCCCCTTGCAGTAGCGCTGCGTGAACAAAAGGAACTCGGAAAAACCCAGGTCGACCTTATATGGCGAGGCCTCTATGCACTCTCGGGCATCGTGGTAGGCCATGCGCAAGAGGTGCTCGGTACGCTCGTGCAGGCTGCGCACGAAATGCCCTGCCCCTGGCCCGCCGCAATGGCAGACGCCCCCCCGGAAAGCCAGACTTTCGAATAGGGGACGCAGGAACTCGAAGGCGGCAAAGTCACCACCCACTGCAAAGGAAAGACGGTAGCCCTCCTTGAAAACTCCCGCATCGAGCAGGAATGCCCCCCTGCGCTCAAGGCGTTTGGCCCTGCACAGATCGTCCTCGTAAAAGGTATTACCACTATCCACGAGCGTGTCGTCCTTGGCCAAGGAGCCTTCCAGCTTGTCCAAAGCCGCATCGAATTCGCGGGCAGGCGTCGTGGCGAACCAGAGCACACGGGGCCGCGATAGTTTGGCCGGCACGCTTTCCAGGGATGCTCGTTCGATCCTTCCATGATGGGCCAACCTCTCCAGGGCCTCGTCGTCCAGAGCGCAGGCGAGCACGCGATGGCCTGCCTTGAGCAGCCTGCGCGCGAGATCCTCGCTCTCCAAGCCGCCGGTCATGACCGCAACATGCATGGGTCTCTCCTTATGCATTAATTCCCCGCGCCGATCAGCGCGAAAGCATACATCATGAGCAACTTGCATGCCCGCTCTCCGATATGGGTAATCAGACCCGTATTCGTTGCATTGTCTCGATCCCCAAAAAATTGAGTGTCCTTGCAACCGTGTCCGTATCTCACTCGAGTGCACACGAACGTGTGCAGTGCACATGTTCGTGTGCACTCGGCAATGCGAGATCAGCGCCACGATGCGACCGCAGCTTACGAGCAAGCCGGGATCCTTATCCGGCAGCCAGTTCCAGTTTTGGAGAAAAGAAGGTACATGTAGTTTCAAATATACAGCAAAGGCATATGCATGCGTGCCCTTCGCCAGCGCGGATTCCGCCGAGCCCTCCCCACGTGCGCCCTCCGGCCCGCCGAGGCTCGCCCTGGATCTGCGTCGACCAAAGGCTGCCTCAACGGTCCCACAAGGCCACAGGCTGCCTATACCAGACGTGCGCACCCGCACCGGGCAGCACCGTCCGCATCTTGCGCACAGGCTTTGGGCATCCGCCACCAGCCAGTCCGGGCCGGGCGGTATTCCGGGGGATATTGTCGGCGCGGGGCCCTGCGCTGGCCCGCCTTCGCGCTTCAGCGCTCACGGGTATACCGAGCCGTGTCCATGGGCATGTCCTGCGGAGTTGATGACCGAGGATCTCCCGGCACTCGCATGAGCACGTCGACATGGCCGCAACCCGCTTCGCGCGAACTCCCACGGGCTGCGTTCGACGATCCGCCCGATGACGCTGGGTCGTTTGGCTTGACCAGTTTGGCGGCCGGCTTGGCCCACGACATCCGCAACCCGCTGACATCCATCAAGGCCTTCGTTTCGGTGCTGCGAGCAAGAAAGGACCAGCCCGACTTTCTGGAGCGCTTCGAGCGCAACGTGGGTCAAGGCATTGCGCGCATCGAAGCCCTGCTGGACGACTTGGCGGGGCTGGCCGGACCGGCCGACCCCGCCGGATTGGACGATCCAGCCGGAGAGAGCCTGGCCGCCGTGGCCCTGCCCGATTTGCTCTCCTGCTGCTTTGATGAACTGGGCGAGGAACTGGCGGTGCGGGGCATCGTCCATAACCTGTCGGCCGAAGAGGATCTGCCGTCTGCACGCGGCCATGCAGCCGGACTGCGCAAAGCATTCGTGTCGCTTCTGCGTTTCTCAAGCCAGGCCACGGGCCCCGGAGGAACGCTCACCGTACGTGTGGCACGTGGCGACGCAGGCACTCTGGACACATGCATCGGTGACAACGGCCCCGGCATCGCGGCCGAGCATCTGCCGTACGTCTTCGAGCCTTATTTTTCCATGGGCAAGGGGCGAGGCGTGGGTCTGAGCCTGGCCCTGGCCCGCAAGATCATACGCGAGAATAACGGCCGCATCGAAGTCGCCAATAGCCCCGGCCAGGGCATCACAATCCGCGTGCGCCTGCCAGCCGAACCGTAAACGGCATTAATAGTTTTCCATACTTCCGCCTATTCATTGGCGGTGATGCCCAGGGTCTTCATGCGCTTGAGCAGCGTGTTGCGGTGAATCCTGAGCAGACGGGCCGCCGCAGCCTGGTTCCAGGAGCACAGCTCAAGGCAGCGCAGGATGTAGCGGCGCTCGAACTCCTCGCGGGCGCGCATGAGCCCTTCATCGTGGACTGCAGACTGCTCCGTTTGCAGCGACACGCGAGGAAAGAGGAGGTCCATGGGCAGGTCGCGCTCATCCACGGACCTGCCCTCGTCCGACAGGAGCACCGTGCGCTCCATGAAGTTGCGCAACTCGCGCACATTTCCGGGCCAAGGGTATTGCCCCAGCACGGCCATGACGCTGGGCGAGAGGCCCGGAATGGTCTTGCCATGCTTCTCGCACAGGCGAGTCAGGAAGTGTTCGGCCAGCAGGGCCACGTCGCCCGGACGTTCGCGCAGCGGCGGCAGGCGGATGGGAATGACGCTCAGGCGATAGTAGAGGTCCTCCCGGAAACGGCCCTGACGCATGAGCTCCGTCAATGAGGCGTTGGAGGCCGCGACCAGACGGGCATCGACTCGCACGGTTTCGCTGCCGCCGACCCTGGTGAAGGCTTGGCCTTGCAGCACCCGCAAAAGTTTGGCCTGCAAGTCTATGCGCAGGGAGCAAATCTCGTCCAGGAAGAGCGTGCCGCGATGGGCCTGCTCGAACAAGCCCACGCGCCGTGCGTAGGCTCCGGTGAAAGCCCCTTTCTCGTGCCCGAACAGCTCGCTCTCCAAAAGCTCGCCGGGGATGGCCGCGCAGTTCACGGCCACGAATGGGCCTGAGCTGCGCGGGCTGCGCGAGTGCACTAGTTCGGCCACCAGCTCCTTGCCCGTGCCGCTTTCACCGGTGATGAGCACGCTGCAGTCCGCAGCGGCGACTTTCTCCACCTGGCTCAACACGGCGCGCATGCTCTCGGCCTGGGTGATGATACGCCGGCGACCCTCTCCAGGCTTTGGAGATGCCCGGCGTGCGGAGTCTTCGGCCCGAAAACGCCGGCCCAGGATGTCGTCCACCAGGGGCATGATGCGCTGCGTGTCAAAGGGCTTGGTTACATATTCCAGGGCTCCGCCGCGCAGAGCTTCCACGGCTTCTCGAGCCTTGTCAGTGCCCGAGACGACGAGCACATCCAGGTCCGCGTCATGGTGCTTAAGACGCCGCAGGGTCTCGAAGCCGTCCATGCCGGGCAGTCCCAGATCCAGAAAGACCAGATCAAAGGTATCCCGGCGCACGATCTCCACGGCCGTAACGCCGTCCCTGGCGCAAGTCACCTGATGACGGCCGCAGGAATCCTCCAGGATGAGCCGAAGGGCTTCGCATACACCTTCGTCATCGTCCACCACGAGTATCTTGGCTCGGCGGTCAAACGACATGATCTATCCATGATCCTTGGGCCGACATGCAGTGATCGACCGAAATAGTACCCGAAACTCGCGTTTCGGCCATTGGGGTTTGGGCTGTACAATCGCCTAGTCGGGCCGTCTCGTAAACCCCCCCTTACATACATGACAGCCGGACAGGCATCTGATTAACGGTCCTATGCTCGCTTGCAATAGCTTGCAATTCCTGCATGAAGCCGCAACCACATCCTTTCTCGATGGTTTACGTATTCAGGTCGGCAAAGACATTTTTTTACAAACCCGCCCTTGCGGCCATGTTTACAGCCTGTTAAGGCCAAGCGACTTTGGGCGGCCCAATGCCGTCCGAGGAAGACGACCGCAACGTGCTCTCAAAGGAGCAGGCGACAATATGCAGCGGACAGCAGCAATCCTCGTTTCCCTGGCAGGCGCAGCCTTCTGTATCCTGGCGGCCCTTGGTTTGACCGAAGCCCTCTGTGTCACCGAGGGCTGCTCCGTATTTCAAGGCACCAAGCTGCTGGGCATCGATTTGTACTGGCTGGGCGCGACCTATTTCCTGACCCTGACTGCCCTGCTTTCTTTTCAGCGCCCGCGAGGTCAACTCTCCTGGGCTCTGAAGGTCGCCCTTCTGGCCGGCCTTGTCATAGACAGCGCCCTGCTCGGCGTGCAGGCGGTTACCGTGCCCTGTGTGAATTGTCTCGTGGTGGCGAGCCTGCTCGGCGTCACGGCCGTGCTGCTCCTGCGGAAACAGCCCCTTCTGGCCAAGGTCACGGCGATCTGGGCCGTGCTTTTCGTGGCAGCCCTAGCAGGCGTCTTCCGAGATCAGCTCTCGCCGGTACCTGCCTACGGCAGCGCAGATGCGGCCATTAAGGTCTTCTTCTCCCCAAGCTGCCCGGCCTGCCGACTGGTGGTCCAGGATTTGACGCAGCCCCCCGGTCTGCAAGGCGATCTGGCGCTGTATGCCGTGGCCAAGGATGATGGAGACCTGGCCGGCATTCATCGCTTCCACGAAGAGATGTTCCGCTCCGGCGATCTGTCCAAGGCCCTGGAGGCCTGTTTCAGCCTGGCAGGCGAAGCCGGCTCGCAACCCTCCTGGTCCCAGGCATTGGCCATCAGGGCCGCCTCCCTGCGCAACAAGTCCTTTCTGGCCCGCTCCGGGGCCAGCAGCGTACCCTTTGTGTTCACTTCCGCACCCGGACTTCTGCTGACCGCTTTCAAGGCGCAATCTGACGACAAAGTCCAGGACGGCGATCCGGCCTCACGCGACGAAGGCTGCGACTATGCCACCGGCGATGCATGCGAGGAAGAGCCCGCGCCTCTGGACGGGCTGTTCGGCGGAGCACCCAAGCAAAGCCCGGCAAAATAGATTTTACGATACCCTGGAGCATCGAACGCATGATCATCCTTCCGGAATTTGATCCCGTGGCTCTGCGCATTGGCCCACTGACCATTCGCTGGTACGGGCTCATGTATATCGCCGGCTTCGCCGCCGCCTGGCTTCTGGGCAATCGGCGCGCCAAGCTGCCGTGGGCGCCTCTGAACCAGGCTCAATTCAGCGATCTGCTGACCTGGATTCTCGCGGGCCTGCTCGTGGGCGCGCGCCTCGGCTATGTCCTGTTCTACAACGCGGGCTGGTTCCTGCGCCATCCGCTGGACATCCTGGCCTTCTGGCAGGGCGGCATGTCCTTCCACGGCGGGCTCATCGGCGTAGCCTGCGCCATATTCCTGTTCTCCTGGCGGCACGGCCTGCACCCGCTGGCCGTTGGAGACTTCATCGTGCCACTGGCCCCGCCGGGCCTCTTGGCCGGCCGTATCGGCAACTTTCTCAATGCCGAGCTGTGGGGCCGGCCCAGCGACATGCCGTGGGCCATGGTCTTTCCCGATCCCGCGGCCGGAGGCATTCCGCGCCACCCGAGCCAGCTCTACGAGGCCCTGCTGGAAGGCCTGGTCCTGTTCGTCATCCTGTGGCTGTACTCCGGCAGACCCAGGCCGCGAGGCTCCGTGAGTGGAATGTTCCTGCTGCTGTACGGCTTGTTCCGTTTCCTGGCCGAGTTCTTCCGCCAGCCGGACGTGCAGTTGGGCTTCGTGGCCCTGGACTGGTTGACTATGGGACAGATCCTGTGCCTGCCCATGATGCTTACGGGAGTCTGGCTGATCGTGCGCGCTGGGGTAAAGGCCCAAACACCCACCACCCCATGAATGGAGCTGACTGCTCCGGTACTTTTCCGACTCCCCGCCACCATGCCGGGGATCGCGAGCGCATTCTGGGCGCGGGCATGAACGAGCATATAGAGCATTTTGCTTTTGAAAATGCTCTGCAAGCCATGCGTCGGCATGGCTTGCCGCCGCGTAGGCGTAGGCGCAATTCACTTGCGCCGTCAACGCCGGAGCGGGCGTCTTAAAAGCAATCTGCTCTAGCCAAGCCCATCGACTTCACGAGACTGGAGCGAATAATATCCTGCCTGACTCCGGGCTGAGTTCCGGCAGACAGACCGCCGACATCCGCTAAGCTGCCGGGACAGGCCCGGCCTGACCCGGTTGCGTTGCGGCCAGCTCGACTGTAAGGTCCGGCCATTCATGTTCAAAGGAGTTCAGTGGTGCGGATCGTCATTGTCGGCGCGGGAGAAGTCGGCTTTCATATCGCCGAGCGGCTTGCCTTCGAAAACAAGGAAGTCGTGGTCGTCGATAAAAACCCCGAGGCTCTCAAGCGCGTGTCGGAGCACCTTGACGTGCAGACCGTGGAGGGCTCGGGGTCGAGCCCCGGCGTGCTGGAGCGGGCAGGCCTGAAGGAATCGGATATCCTGCTGGCCGTCACCGACAGCGACGAGGCCAACCTCATCGTCTGCTTCTTCGCCAGAAGCATCGCGCCCAAGGCTCTCAAGGTGGCCCGCATCCGCAACGAGGAGTATTCCTCCTACCTGGGGCGGGACGGCTTGCTGGACATCAGCCTGGTCATCAATCCCGACGTGGAGGTGGTCAACTCCATCCTGCGCATCGTGAGCGCGCCGGGCGCGGTCGAGGTCAACGAATTCGCCGACGGACGCATCAGCATGGTCGGCAAGCGCCTGCCGGCCGAAAGCGCCTTATGCGGCATCAACCTCATGCAGCTCCCTGAACTCACGGGCGGAGTCAGGGTCATCGTGGCCGCCGTGCTGCGCGAGGAACGGCTCATCATCCCCCGAGGCACCGACCGCCTGTTTCAGGGCGATCTGGTTTATTTCGTGTGCGAAAAAAAGGACCTCAACAAGGTCATGGAGATATTCGGCAGCCGGGTCGAACCCATCCGCGACATCATGATCGTGGGCGGCGGCAAAATCGGCCTGCGGCTCGCCAGGGAGCTCGAGAAGCGCCATATCTCCGTCAAGCTCGTGGAGAAGAGCATGGACCGTAGCCTGGAACTCTCGGCGATCCTGGACCGGACCATCGTGCTGCACGGCGACGGCACGGACCACGAAATCCTGACCCAGGAAAACGTCGGAGCCATGGACATGGTCATGGCTCTGACCGGCGACGAGGAGACGAACATCCTCACAACCCTCCTGGCTCGCCGCCTGGGAGCCAAACGGGCCGTGGTGCGGGTCAACAAGCTGGCCTACATCCGCCTCGTGCAGGCCATGGGCATCGAGAACATTGTCAGCCCCCGGCTTTCGGCCATCCACTCCATTCTCAGGCACATCCGCAGCGGCAGAATCATCTCCACGGTATCAATCAAGGGCGAGGACGCCGAGGTCATGGAGGCCCTGGCCCTTGAGGGCTCGGATATCGTGGGGCGGCCCCTCAAGAGCGTCAGATTCCCCCGGGAGGCCCTGCTGCTGACCATTGTGCGCGCGGGCGAGGTCGTCATTCCCCACGGCGATACCGTCATACAGCCCCAGGACAGAGTCATCGTTCTGACCTCCCGCCAGGCCCTGCCCAAGGTAGAGCGGGTCTTGGCCGGAAAACGCTAAGGAGCCCCGGTGCGCTGGGATTTCATCTTCTTCGTCACCGGCGCGCTCATGGCCTGCGTGGGGCTGTCCATGCTCCCGGCCCTGGGCTTTTCATTGTACTATGGCGAGGGCGGCCTCATGCCCCTGGCCCTGTCCGCCGGCTTGACCTGCATGGCCGGGGCCACCCTGCTCCTGGCATTCCGGGAGCGCAGCCGCAGGGCGCCGCTGAGCCACCGCGAGGGCATGGCCATCACCGCTCTGGCCTGGATAGCGGCGGGCCTGTGCGGCGCACTGCCGTTCTACTTCGCCGGAACCTTCGGCAACTTCACCGACTGCCTCTTCGAATCCCTGTCGGGTTTTACGACTACCGGAGCATCCGTGCTCACGGACATCGAGGTCCAGCCGCGCGGGCTGCTCTTCTGGCGCAGCCTGACCCACTGGCTGGGCGGCATGGGCATCATCGTGCTGTCTCTGGCCATCCTGCCCTTCCTGGGCATCGGCGGCATGCAGCTCTACAAGGCCGAGGTTCCAGGGCCGACGCCGGACAAGCTCAGGCCCCGGGTCAAGGATACAGCCGCGGTCCTGTGGAAGGTCTACCTGCTGCTCACCGCGGCCCAGACGGTCCTGCTCATGCTCGGCGGCATGGACTTCTTCGATTCGCTCTGCCACACATTCGGAACCGTGGCCACGGGAGGCTTTTCCACCAAGAACGCTTCCATCGGCTACTATCAAAGCGCCTACATAGAGCTCGTCATCACGGTTTTCATGCTCCTGGCCGGCGTCAACTTCACGCTGCACTACCTGGCTCTCAAAGGCAGGCTGAGCGACGTCTGGCGAAATCCCGAACTCAAGTTCTACCTTGCGATATTCCTGGCCTTCTTCGCCATCATAACCGTGAGCCTGACCTTAAGCGGCGGGCAGGATAACCTGCCCAGGGCCGCCCTGGACTCCGCCTTTCAAACGGCCTCGATCCTGACCACCACGGGCTACGCCACGGCGGACTTCGAGGTCTGGCCGGCGCTGACGCAGGCCATCCTGCTATTGTGCATGTTCATCGGCGGCTCGGCTGGCTCGACGGCCGGCGGCATGAAATGCATGCGCATCCTTCTGCTGCTGCGGCAATCCTACCAGGAGATCATCCGGCTCATCCATCCGCGGGCCGTGGTGCACGTCAAGTTCGGCGGTCGCGTGGTGCCTGGAGACGTTATGGGGGGCGTATGGGGCTTCTCGGTGCTCTGGCTGGGGCTGCTGTTCCTGTCCGTGTTCCTCGTGGCCGCGTCGGGCGTGGACCTGATGACTTCATTCACGTCCGTGCTGGCCTGTATCGGCAACATCGGCCCAGGGCTGGGCTCGGTCGGGCCGGCGGAAAACTACGCCCACCTGCCCACCTTCGCCAAATGGGTGCTGCTCTGGTGCATGCTCCTCGGCAGACTGGAGATCTACACCGTCATCGTGCTCTTCGTGCCGGAGTTCTACAGGAAGTAGCCTGCCAGCTTCCCTCTCAAACGCTTCGGCAGGGGCTTACAACGCCAGCATGAGCGCCGGGAAGAATCTTATCCTCCCCACGCTCCACCACCAAGCCCTGCTTCGGATGAATGCGCCATTGATTCCGCGCATTTCATTGGCTTTGCTATAGGCTGTTCAGGATCGCCGCCGTGGGCTCGACCCGCACGGGCCGCCCAGGCAGGATGAGATTCTCCCACATGTAATTGTGGTGCTTTATGATGGCGGCCGCATCCAGATGCGGCCTGTCGGCAGTCGTGTGGCCGTCCGCCGCCACGATGATCTGGAAATCCTTGCTAGCGGCGGAGCGGATGGTGGTGTCCACGCAAAAGTCGGTGCAGCAGCCGGTCACGACGAGCCGCTCCACGCCAAGGGAGCGCAGGGCAGCGAGCAAGCTCGTGCGATAGAACGCGTCGCAGGCTTCCTTGCGTATCACCATATCGGACGCTTCCCGGTCCAGCATGGGCAACAGGTCCCAGCCTGGAACACCGGGTTCGAGATCATCCCCCGCAGGTCCGTTATGCTGAATGAAGATGATGCGGCCACGGCTTGCCCGCACCGCTCCGATAAGGGCATTGATGCGTTCGATCACGCTTTCGGCGTCATGGCGTTTCGCCGGGCCGGAAAAAAGGCCTGCCTGCATGTCGATCACGAGCAGTGCTGTCATTAGGCCTTCCTTTTGAGCATGCGGCGCGGCCTAAGCCTGGGCAACACGGCTCACTGCCTTGGCTTCAACCCAACTCCACGCGGTTGCGGCCGTTCTTCTTGGCTTTGTATAAGGCCTTGTCCGCGGCCTTGATGGCTTCGTCTGGCGTGGCGTTGGCAGCACCGTGCTCGGCGGCGCCGATGGATACAGTCACCGATACGATTTTTGGCTTCTCTGGCCGCTTGGGATTCTCGGGCTTCTGCTTGGGTCTGTCCTGCCCGCGCAAATTAAAGCCGGACTGCTCGATTGATTCGCGCAAGGCCTCAAGGTGAGGCCTTGCCGCCTTCTTGCCCAGCTTTGGGAACAGCACGGTGAACTCCTCGCCGCCGTACCGATAGGCCTTACCGCCGCCCGTGACCTTGGACAGCCGCGAGGCGACCATGCGCAGGACCTGATCGCCCACGTCATGGCCATAGGTGTCGTTGAACTTCTTGAAGTGATCCACGTCGACCATGGCCACGGCATATCCGCCGCCCAGCTTCTTGAAATCGGCCTTGAGCACGCGGCGCGTGGGCAGGCCCGTGAGCTCATCCAGGAAGGCCATGCGGTATGAATCCATGAAGATGGACGACAGCAGAGTCAGACCCGCAGCGGTGAAATAGACATCAACGGCCTGGGGAGTGCGCGAGCCGAGACCTATGGCCGCGGCAAGCAGCGCGCCGCCGAAGCCGATATCCAGGGGCGAGCGGTCGCGCAAGGTTCGATAGAGGAAGAATAGCAGGGCAAATTGCACGGCCACGATGCCCGACAGAGGCAGGCCGATCCAGGTCGTGGCCTCAACAGGGAGGAAATTCGACGAAAGCAGCCCGGCCACGGCTCTATTGCAGCTGGCCGCGCCTTCCGGCCCACCGAGCCACAGGGAGACGCGCACCAGAATGAATACGGTAGTCAATTCGCCGGTTAGGAGCAGAAGCTGCAGGATTCCCCTGAATGTGAGCACGCCCCGATCGCCGATGGCGGCGGCCAGTACGAAATTGAGCGGCAGGACCAAAGCCAGGATGGCCAGGACAGCCTGAGCTTCCGGCGCGTCCACGGCCATGCCCAATGGCACCCAGGCACCAACCAGGTAGGTCAGGCCCAAGGCAAGAAAGGCGAACACGGCCCCGGATCGGTTGAAACGCCAAGCCAGGCCGACGCCAACTACCGTCAGGATCAACGGCAAGGCCCCAAAGATCACGGCGAGACCGCTCGTGACCAAACCAAGATGCAGGAGGCCGAAACCTGCCAGCAGAAATACGGCCGGATAGGCCAGCATGGACATGAGTTTCCTTCCCGCTGCCTTGTAAATACAGGTAGCCCGTGATCGGCATGGCCCAATCCGGGAGCGCAAGAAGCCTGCAGAAATTACTATGGGTTCCGGCTTGGTCTCTTACCGGCCCTGCGCCCTTCGGTCAAGCCGTGGACACGGCCGCCGCCTTGGCGTAAGCAGGCGGGGCTACGGCTGCCAGCCTAGGGGCGCAGGCTGTAGCCGCAACCACACCAGAGCACGGAGCACGCAATGGCGAAAGGCACTTTTTTCCTTTTGGACGATCCCGATCTCATGGAGCTGGTATTCCAGGAGCTGGGGCGGCACATGGTCTTCCATGGCGGCCCCAAGGCCATGGTCGACCAGGGCGATCGCACGCTTGATTCCATGGCCATTTATCTCTACGGCCATCCCGGCATGGGCGACGAGCAGCCCATCATGTTCGAGCTGCGTTTCACCGAAAGTGAAGGCGGCGAGATCAAAGGCCGGGTCGCAGGCCGCATCTTGAAAATCTCGCCCATGGATGTGGAGCTGTTCATCGAGGATACGGAGCAGACCCTGACCCGCACCCGCGACGAAACCCTGCGCTAGCCAGCCCGCTTTCAGGACCGGCTAGCGCCGCGTTTGACGAAGGCGGCCTGCCCGTCCTGACGTCAGGAGCCCTTGACACCCAGCCGGCGGGCTATGGCCTCGTGGATGCGCCGCGAGGCCTGCTCGTCGCCGGTGTAGCCTACGCGCACGGAAATTTTGGTCCTGTTGGCCTCCAAGGATTCAAGTCCGATCCAGATGGATGTCTCGTTGTCCTTAGCGCGAATCTGCGCCTCCGAGATGTCCTTACTCTTCTCCGTCAGCTCGAGCCGTAATTCCTGGACCGCCTCCAGGCTGGCCTCGTAGGCCCTGTCGAGCGGCGCTTCATAATCACGCTGCAGCTTACCGTCGACGTAGATATAAGTTCCGGCTCCCACGGCGGCCAGCCCCAACAGGGCCCCCACGGCAGCACATCCGATCAAGCATTGGGTGAACGCCGCCAAAGCCACGAATCCCGCAAAACGTTTGAACATGATGCCCTCCCTGGTTTGTCCTGTTTCACATGCCTAACTCCGGGCGGCCTTGCCTGCCAGGTCCACGTCAGAACAGCCTAAAACCTTTTGGCAATGGCCTCCTGGATGCGTCGCGAGGCCTGCTCGTCGCCAGTATAGCCCACGCGCACGGAAACCTGGGTCTTGTTCTGGTCCAATGACTCCAAGGTGATCCACACGGGCGAGCCGTCCTGCTGCTCGGCTCGGATGCTGGCCTCGGCCACTTCCTTGTTTTGCTCGGTCACCTTCAGTCCCGCATCCCTGGCTCCGGCAAGGCTAGCCTGGAAGGCTTGGTCCAGGTTCGCATCATACTGCTGCTGGAGCCGACCCTCGGTGTAGACATAGGTCCCGGCGGCCGCCGCGCCGCCGGCGACTAAAGCACCGCAGCCCGCAGCCATGGACAGACTCAGGGCAAGAATAAACAAAATCGCGAGATGGCGTTGCATGGGCACCCTCCTGTAAGCGTTTTGGCTTCCTGCCATGGCTACGTTGCGACAGCCAGGCGGGAAAGTCCCGATCCATATCAGTGCATACAGGAAAAGGCCCAGGTGCGGAATTAGAGAGTCGTTGTTTTGTTCTGCAAAAGAGGATTATGGCTGGCCGGGCTCGGAGAAGCCGACAGTTGCCAATGGCAGGAGGATGTCGAAGCAGGCGCCCTGACCGGGCTTCGAGGCGGCCATGATGACCCCATCCATGGCCTGGACGATACCGTGAACTACGGCCAAGCCAAGGCCCGTGCCTTTGCCGGGCTCCTTGGTGGTGAAAAAAGGATCGAAAATGCGCTCCAGGACATCGGCGGCCATGCCCGGCCCGGTGTCGGACACGCTGAGCCGCGCATGCTCTCCCGGTAGGAGCCTCGACGAATCTGTCCGGGATTTGTCCTCCGGACAATGGGCCAGCTCCACGCGGATGATGCCGCCGGTCGGGTCCTGCCCGCGCATGGCGTCGGCCGCGTTGGACACCAGATTGATGAGCAGCTGATGGATCTGGGTGGCGTTGGCCAGGACGCACAGAGGCCTCTCGGGCAGGCTGGACTCCAGGCGCACGTCGCGCGGCAAGGTCGCCCGCAGGAGGTCCAGGCATTCGCGCACGGTCGAACCGATATTCAGGGGGATCCGGGGCTGATCGTCGCCACGGCTGAAGGTGAGCATCTGGCGCACGATGTCCCTGCCCCGCTCCGCCGTGCGCAAGACCTGCAGCAGGCAGTCCGACTTCTCGTGCGAAGTTTCCAAGGCCATTTCGCCGAAGCCCATGATGAGAGTCAGCATGTTGTTGAATTCGTGGGCGATGCCGCTGGCCAAAGTGCCTACGGCCTCCAGGCGCTGCGCGCGCCTCAGCTGCCGCTCCAAGTTGACTTCGTGAGTGATGTCCTCGGAGTAGATTGCCACGCTGGAAACTTGGCCGGCCTCATCAAAAAAGGGATAAAAAGACGTTTTGTGGAGCGCGCTCCGAAAATGCATCCGTTCATGACAAGGTCGACGGGAAGACAGCACACGCTCCAACATGGCCCGGCGCTGGGCAGCCTCTTCACTGGTCATATGGTCGAAGTGGCAGGTGCCCAGTACTTCCTCGGCCTCCGAATAACCCATCCTGCCCAGGCACGTCTTGTTTATGGCCAGTAACCGACCCGTCGGATCGAGAAGCACCAGACTTTGGCCAATCGCGTCGATCAGGCCGCGCAAGATGCGCTCACTCTCGCCCAGGGCAGCCTCCATGCGCTTGCGCTCGCTCACGTCGGTGCATACACCGCACACGGCATAGGCCCTGCCCTGGGAATCCAGCAGCGGAACCTCGCAGGTCAGAAAGGTGTGCAACCTTCCTGCGCGCTGGAAGGTTTCGTCCAGGGTCAGCGGCCGACCTTCGGACAGGATCAGCTCATCGTCGGCCAGGATCTTTTCCGCGACCTTGGCCGGCAGCACGTCGTAGGGAGTGCGACCCAAGGCGCTGCCACTGTCGAGGCCCCAGAAACGCTCATACTGGCGGTTCATGAGCAGGTAGCGGCCCTGGGCATCACGCACGTAGACGTGCGAAGGCAGGTTGTCCAAGATGATGCGCAACTGCTCCTGGCGCAGACGCTGCTCTCGCTCCGCGGCCAGGCGCTCGGCGATTTCGCGCGAAAGGCGCCGGTTGGCTTCACGGAGCTGACGGGTCCGCTCGGCCACGCGCACCTCCAAGCCTTGCCGGGCATCCTCCAACTCGGACTCCATGCGCTGGCGCTCGGTGATATCCATCACCACGCCGCATATGCCCCAAGGCTTCCCGTCCTTGTCGCACAGGGGCACCTCACGTGACCAGAGGATGCGCTCCTCGCCGTTCGGATAGAAGGGCTCTTCAGCCTCCTGGGGTCTGAGCGTGCTCAGGACAGCCTGATCGCCGGCCACGATGATGTCGGCGGCCTCGCGCGGCAAGAATTCATGAGGAGTCTTGCCCAGGCAGTCGGAGGGCTCCAAACCCCAGAAGCGGGCATAGGCCGGGTTCATGATGCGATAGCGGTGCTCGGTGTCGCGAATATAGACTGGCGTGGGCACGCTTTCCACAATGGCCGTGAGCAGCGTGTTGGCTTCGTTCAGCTCTTTCCGTGAAGTGACCTCGGCGGTCACGTCGCGCCCCACGGACTGGTACTCCTGCACTTTGCCTTCGCTATCGAAGAAGGCGCGCTCCACCCACTCCACCCAGCGCTCTCCGCCGTTGGGCATAGGTATGACTCGGCGCGTCCTGCTGGCGGGCTGCTGGGGTGTTAGCGTGCTCAGATGGTCCTGCAGCCATGTGCTTTCGGGGGCGGGAACCAGCGCGAAGAGGTTCTGGCCCAGCAGAAACTCGCGCGGCACGCCGAAGAAGCGGCAATGCGCATCGTTGACAAAGGTGATGGTGCCGTCAGCCAGGAAACGGCCCACGAACTCGGACAGATCATCCACTACGGCCAGTTGGCTACGCTCGGGCTGAGGTCGGGCACCGTAGCCATGAGCTTCTCGCGTGGTCACGTCCAGCAGCAGCCCCTCCAGCCTGGCGCAGCCGCTTCCGCACTCGAAGCGGCTCAGTTCCTCCACGCGCACGATTCGGCCGTCCGGGGTCACGAGTCGATACTCCAAGCGTAGCTCTGAACGACCCAGGGCCAGGGCCTGCTCGGTCAGAGCCCGCACGCGCGGGGCGTCCTCGGGATGGATTCGCTCGACCAGGGAAAGGCTGCCGGACAAAAGGGCCTCGGCGTCCAGGCCAAGGCGGCCTGCATTGTCCGAGACGAACAGAACGCGCTCGCGCCGAATGTCGGCCCAGGCCACGGCCACGGCCGGGCTATGCGCCATGATGTCGGCGAGTCTGCCTTGGGAGCGGAAGGCGTTCGTCACGGCGGCTATTCGCGTACCTCGCCGCTGGCCAGGGCGGCATCGAAAACCTTCTGGGCCGACTCCAGCTCTTCCCAGCGGGCCAGGGCTCTGTCCAGGCCTGACTCGATCTCGGCCATGCGCGCCTGGACCTTTTGCACGGATTGGGGATCGCTGTACAAATCAGGCGAGGACAGTCGCGCGTTGAGTTCGGCCTGTTCGGTTTCAAGAGCCTCGATGCGGGCCGGCAGCTCAGCCAGTTCCTTGCGCCTGGTCTCGGCTTCGGCCTTTTCCTTGAAGCTCAGCTTGCGCGGGCCGCGCGAGGCGGCTGATTTGGCCGCGGCCTCGTCATCCGGGACCCGCTGCGCCGCCGACTTGGCTTGCGAGGTCGCCTGGCGTTGGCTGAGCCAGTCGTCGTAGCCGCCGGCGTACTCAACCACCCGGCCATTGCCCTCAAAGGCCAGGGTGGAGGTGACCACGTTGTTCAGGAAGGCGCGGTCATGGCTGACCAGCAGGAGCGTGCCGGAAAAGTCGGCCAGCAGATCCTCCAGAAGCTCCAGGGTCTCCAGATCCAGGTCGTTGGTGGGCTCGTCCATGACCAGCACGTTGCAGGGCCGGGCAAAGAGCTTGGCCAGCAGCAGCCGGTTGCGCTCGCCGCCCGAGAGCAAACGCACTGGTATGCGCGCGCGGTCGGCCGAGAACAGGAAGTTGCGCAGCCAGCCGAGCACGTGCACGGGTTGACCGTTCACAATGACCTGATCGTTGCCGCCGGCCACGTTGTCCTTGACGCTTTTGTCGTGGTCCAGCTCGGCGCGCAGCTGGTCGAAATAGGCCACCTGCATGTTCGTGCCCAGGCGCACCGTGCCGCTGGTTGGCTGCAAACGGCCTAAAAGCAAATGCAACAGCGTTGTCTTGCCCGCGCCGTTGGGTCCGATGATGCCAAGCTTGTCCCCGCGCGTGACCACAGTGGTCAGGTCCTGGATGACCGGACGGCCGTCATAGGTGAAGCTGACATGCTCCAGCTCGGCAACCAGCTTGCCCGAGCGATCAGCCTCCTGGGCCAGCAGTTGAGCCGAGCCCACGCGCTCGCGGCGCGCGGCCCGCTCGCGGCGCATATCCACCAGGCGGCGCACACGGCCCATATCGCGCGTGCGGCGGGCCTTGATGCCCGTGCGAATCCAGACTTCCTCCTGGGCCAGCTTCTTGTCGAACTTGGCCCGCTCCGAGGATTCAGCCTCAAGCTGCGCGGCCCGGCGCTCCAGATAGGTGTCGTAATCGCAAGCCCAACTGGTGAGCTGACCGCGGTCCAGCTCTACTATGCGCGTGGCCAGGCGACGCAGGAAGGCTCGGTCGTGGGTCACAAAAAATAGCGAGCCGCGCCGGCGCAGAAGGAAATCTTCCAACCAAGCGATGGAATCCAGGTCCAGGTGGTTCGTGGGCTCGTCCAGGAAGAGCACATCCGGGTCACCGGCCAGGGCGCGGGCCAGCAGGGTACGGCGCTGCAATCCGCCGGAAAGGGTCGTGAACTCCGCGTCCGGGTCCAGGCCGAGCTTGGATACGGCCGTATCGACCTGGCGCAGGGCCTCGAAGCCGCCGGCCGCTTCCAGGGCGCGTTCGAGCTTGGTCAACTCCAGGGCCAACTTGGCTGTCAGGGCCGCATCCGTCTGATTGGCCGCAAGCTCGCGGGCAAGGCGATGGTGCTCGGCCATGCGTCGGCCCAACTCGCCTTTTTCCCCGAGGCCCGAGGTGACTACCTCGAAAACCGTTCCGCCCAGGTCGGGCGGGACGTCCTGGGGCAACAGGCCCGTGCGTAGACCTTGGGCGCGATGCACCTCGCCGCTGTCGGGTTTCGCCTGGCCCGCCAGGATGGCCATGAGCGATGACTTGCCCGCGCCGTTGCGGCCAAGCAGACAGACTCGCTCGCCCTCCTCCAGAGTCAGGTTCACGCCGTCCAGCACCGGTTGGCCCGAGAAGGCCAGAAGCACGCCACGCGCGCTGAGAACCGCCATGGGCCTAAGCCTGCTCTTCCTTGCCGAGCCAGAGGGTCAAAGTCTCGATGATCTTTTTGGCCTGGTCGGCGCTCGAAATGTTGAATTTGGACTGCGAGCGGTACTCGCCCTGGACCTTGCGGTAGCGTCGTATGGAATACTGTGTCTTGCCCCAGTCGCCGGTCTTGCGGTCGAGCTGTTGGTAACGGAAGAGGATGGTGGTCCAGGCGCCCTTGGTGAGCACTTCCTTATCCAGTTCCTTGACGACCTGCTCGCCGTCCTCTTCATAATTGATGGTGATATCTTCGATGCGCTCGGCCATGGGCGGCTCCTATGCGGGTTGTGTGAAGTCGGCCCCGATGGGCTTGGGCATGCTTCCGAAGGCCTTATGATCGTTTTTAGAGCATTTTGCTTTTGAAAATGCTCTGCAAGCCATGCGTCGGCATGGCTTGCCGCCGCGTAGGCGTAGGCGCAATTCACTTGCGCCGTCAACG